>DATKLQ010000571.1:0-6190 GCA_035542335.1 Ignavibacteriaceae bacterium
AAGAAGGAGGCGTTATCCCTTTTATAATCAAGGAAGCTCTTTCATTCAAAGCCGGGATCAGCCATAAAGTTTGCAAAATCAATATCATAAAAATTAATATAAAGAGGGCGATTATATTTTTATTGAATCTTTCTATAAAAAGGGATATCAATAAAATGACTGCAAATGAAATTTCAACTTTATTCAGAGCAGCAAATACAGTGCGTCCGACATCCAGCCCTACCTGCAGAGTCAGGGTTCGTGCGGTAAACTTAACAGGTGCTTCTAAAAAGCTGATCCCGGATACAACACCAAACCAGATAAAAGCTATTATAAATGAATACCCTGCAGTCTTTTTCACTCCGCCATTTCTTCCAGAGGTTTTACTTTGGGATACTTTTGCTCTGATACATCAGCTTCTTGTTCGACGGACCAGCCAGTCTTCAGGCCGATTACAAAATAAGCTAAAGCAATAATGCCTGCAGCAAAGATTGTATCGCCGATTACCCTGAGCCATCTGAATAGATCCATCATCGGAGTCTGCATAAATTCTGCAGATCTGGCATACCACAATCCTACTTTAACACTTGCAAGGGTTTGAGCCAGGCCGAGAGGCAAAGCGCTGATGAACACCATTAATCCTAATCCGATGTTTATAGACCAGAATGCAAAGCGTATAACTCCATTCTTCCATACTTTCTTTGCGGTCAATCCTTTCAGCACAAAAAGCATCAAACCGATACCGAGCATTCCGTAAACGCCGAATAGAGCGGTATGGCCGTGGACAGGAGTTGTATTCAGGCCCTGCATAAAATAGAGAGCAATCGGGGGATTAATCAGGAAGCCGAAAATTCCTGCGCCTACAAGATTCCAGAATGCAACTGCAATGAAGCAGTAGATCGGCCATTTGTATGCTTTAACCCAATCCCTGGATCGGCTTAATGTAAGATTATTGTATGCTTCAAATCCGAGAAGAACTAACGGCACAACTTCCAATGCACTGAATGTTGCACCTACTGCCATTACGGAGGGAGGAGTTCCCGCAAAATAAAGATGGTGCGCAGTTCCAAGGATTCCGCCAGCTAAGAAAACTACCGTGGAAAATAATACTGACGGCACAGCCACGTGGACTCTCAGAAGACCCATCCGTACAAACAGAAAGGCAATGGTAACTGTTGCAAAAACTTCAAAAAATCCTTCAACCCAGAGATGAACAACCCACCATCTCCAGTACTCTGCAATAGCAAGATTAGTCTGCCTTCCCCACATTAAACCTGCGCCGTAGAAAAGAGCAATTGCGGAAGAAGAGATAAGGAACATGGTAATAAGATGCTTATTTTCACCGGGGCTTTTCAGCACGGGACGAATGGCTCTTACCAGAAGAAAAAGCCATATAAATAAACCTAGGAAAAGAAAAATCTGCCAGAATCTTCCAAGGTCGACATATTCATAACCCTGGTGCCCGAACCAGAAATTTTGGATCAATCCGAGCTTCTGCATTATGCCCATCCACTCCCCTGCTAATGATCCCACAACAATTATAAGAAGAGCAGCAAATAGGAAGTTAACTCCTGCCCTCTGAAATTTCGGCTCGTGACCGGAAATTGCAGGAGCAATGTAAAGGCCGGTAGCAAGCCATGAAGTAGCAATCCAGAATAAAGCCAGCTGGATGTGCCACGTACGGCTCGCGGAATATGGAAACCACTTAGACAAAGGAATACCATATAAACTCTCTCCTTCGACTCCGTAATGAGCAGTAATTACGCCCGCAATAATCTGAAGCAGGATTAAGCCCATTACTACCCAAAAATATTTTTGAGTTGCTTTCATAGATGGAGTCGGATCCAGACCTAGGAGAGGATCTTTATCAGGATAATATTCCGCAGCTTCTTTTTCCCTACGGCTTGCATAATAAAAAGCAAGCAAACCAATTCCGGCCAGCAGTAAAATTACACTGAAACCGGTCCATAGAATAAGAGAGCCGGTAGGTTCGTTCCCGACTAACTTTTCATGAGGCCAGTTATTTGTATATGTTACATCGTCATCCGGCCGGCTGGTTACGCAGGCCCACGAAGTCCAGAAGAAAAATGCATTCAGCATTTTAAGCCTGTGCGGATCTTTAATTGTATTCTCAGGAATAGCGTACGCTTCACGGAGATTGCTTAGATTGGGATCATTACTGAATAATCCCGAATAGTGCCTGCTTATTTCCCTGAATGCTTCGGCTCTAATCGGTGAAATTACTATTTCATCTCTAGATTTATCATAAGTATTCCGGCGCATTTCTTTTTGCAGGCGTGCTTTCAGCATTGCCTGATCTTCAGCCGGGATTTCGTTAAACTTTTTACCGAACTGATTTTGTGAATATACATTCAAGATATATACTGCCTCACGGTGCAGCCAATCCGCAGACCAATCGGGTGCAACGTAGGAACCATGCCCCCAGACTGTGCCCAGCTGCTGCCCGCCTATCGACTGCCAGACATTCATCCCGTCTTTAATTTCACTTCCGTCGGCCACAATTTCACCTCCGGTTGTAATTACCCGGCCGGGAATCGGAGGCGCCATCTGGTAAATTTCACTCCCGAGTATCAACAGTGCGGCAAAAGAAATCCCAATTACCGCAATTAAACTGATCCAGAGAATTTTGTAATTCATGTTTAAACCCTCAGAAAATGAAATAATTAAAAGTTCTTAATCCTTGATGAAAAAGGATTATTCAAGATCACAACTTCGATTAAAAAATTTTAATTACGATGAAAACATTTTTTCCTCTAGCCGAACTGCCTTTGGAAATAAAATATTATTCTCAAGGTGGACATGCTGATGCAGATCTTCTTCAAATTCCTTCAATTCCTGGAAGCAGACTTTGTAAGTATTGCATGCATCTTCAGGGGGAGTGTAGTTGCCGGATAAGTTCCGTATTTCAAACATTTCGTCACCGGCATTCCGGTGTTCAATTTCCATCATCCTTACCGGATTCTTTACAGTTCCGAAGAAAGGTTTCTCGACTGCTGAATTATTTTGTTCCGCTCCGGCAAGATATTTTATAAAAGGGAAAAGCATCTGCTCTTCTTTCATCATGTGCTGCTTTAAATCTTTATAAACAACTGAAAAGTGTTTTGCAATTTCAATTGTTTCGGGATGATTTTCACCATGTACCGAAGCAACTTTCTGGGTATGAGCTGCTATAACAGGTATCATTTTTTTCAAATAGACATGATGCTTATTAATTATATAATCAGTCAGGATAGATAAATCCCATTCGTTAAAATTAAAATGCTTCGTATCTCCCTTCCATTGTAAGCTTTTTAGTTCCGTAAAAATATCTTCTTTATTCAGGCCCTTTTCACTGCATGCATCGGAAATTAGTTTATTTCCCCTGCAGCAGAAATCCAAGCCGTATCTTTCAAATACTTCCGCAGCCTTGTAATTTTTCGTTACAATTTGAGATAATGTCAGAGAGGAATATTCCTCGCGGTTTGTTTCATTAGATTGGTACATACTGTCTCCGTTTTATTTATTTATTTTTGAGCTAAAAAAATCTTTAATTTTGAGCTAATAAAATCTTTGCCGATTCGGATATATCCTGGTTTAATCCAATCTGCTGATGGATTATTTCTCCGTTACTGTCCAGAAATGTTATCAAATTAGAATGGGAAAAATCCCCGTTACTATTCTTTTTATATTTAAAACCGATTAAAGCAGCCAGCTCCATTATATCATCAGGATTTCCAGTGAGCAAAGTCCATCTTTTTGTATCAAGATTTTTCACTTCTGCATACCTTGCAAGCTTTTGCGGTGTATCTCTTTCTGGGTCTATTGAAATTAAAACAAACCTGTATGACGGTAAATCTCTTTTGGGAATTTCACTTTCGATTCTTTTCATATCGTTGACTAAAACCGGACAAGCATATGTGCAGCTGGCAAAGAACATTGTCAGCACGACAGGTTTTCCTTTTAAAAGCGACAATGAAAATTTTTCACCCTGTTGGTCAGTCCAAACAGAATTTAACTGGTATATCGAATTATCGGAAAACTCTTCTGCATCTTCTTCAGATGAACAGCATGAATGTTTTTCTTTTTCAAATCCGGAGGTCACTTTATTATGAATTTCCCCCTTCCCCGATTCATAATTTTTTTTATCCGGCGCGGTAAAATTCAGAATTAAAAGTGAAATGAAGATTACCGGTAAAACTAAAGAGACTGTTATAATATATTTTTTCATTTTCATCTTCCTGAAATTAAATTTTTGTTTATCTTTTTTACGCACCTGAAGCCGAGATTATTAACGGTATAATTGGCTTTTAAACTGCTTCTAAACCCGTAGCGCATAAATGCAGGATAATTTTTCGCATCGGTTGAACTGCTTCCGCCTGCACCGCAGTATAGATTTCTTTCGAGCGATCCATCACCGGCAACCAAAGCGGAATTGAAATTGTATGTCCATTCCCAAATTAAACCGTGCATGTCGTACAAACCCCAATAATTTTTATCGGTTGAGCCGACCTGCGGAAGTTTTTCGGGAGATCTTTTGGAATACCAATCGAGAATAGTTTGTATCAGCTCTTCGCCGGCGTAAGGTTTATTTTTTCCTGCGGATGCGGCGTATTCCCATTCGGCGACGGTGGGAAGCCTCTTGCCGGCCCATTCAGCATATGCCTTTGCAGCAAACCATGAAATATTAGTAACCGGGCTTCGCGGATCCACTTTATCTCCTAATTCCAGATCATTCAACCAGTGTTTCAGATAACCTTTATCCGCAAAGATTCTCTTGATTTTGGATCTCTGCCATTTAGGATTTTCTCTCACAAATTCAAGAAACTGGCCGTTAGTAACAGGGTACACATCCATATAAAATGATTCAACTTTAATTTTGCTCTCACTATCTTTATATAATGGAGTATAATAACCATCGGGGATACAAACCATTTTAGATTTGGTCTGAGCCCCAACAAGAAAAAAGAATCCTGAAATAAAAATCATTGGGGTAATATTTCTTAAAAACATCTTCATTTCCCTAAAGCAACTCTTTTTGAGCTTGCTCTGCCGACTTCTTCTTCTTTTACAACTTTCCCGGAATTACCCCATTGACTGTAAACATACGTTAAAACGGCTGAAATCTGTTTGTTAGTTAAATTTTGCGGAGGCATTATGCCGTTATAATTTTTCCCGTTAACAGTGACCTGCTTTTGGAGACCGTTTACAACTATATTTACGGCTCTTTCTTTATTTTGATTCAGATAATCCGAGCCTGCCAGCGGAGGGAAAACATTAGGCAGGCCTTCGCCGTTTGCCTGATGACATGCAATGCAGGTACTCTTAAATACACCTTCTCCCATCATTTTTAAATCATCTTTAGTGTCCGGGCTTTCCAATTCTGAATTTGATTCAAGCTTTAATGGATTCACTGAAGCTTTCACTTCCATATCGGATCCCTGGTAAATTTCATCTTTCTGTTTTCCCGAGTATAGAACCGAATCTTTTTCGCCGGAGACCTGCAGCATCCCTATTGCACCTTTATTAAATGCGCGGAAGATTGAGTGATCTACGAAACTATATGTGCCGGGTACATCAACTTTGAATTCTACAATGGCAGCTCCTCCGGCGGGAATCAATGTAGTCTGCACATTTTTTTGAGTTACAATTGTACCTCCTTCGCCGTAAACCTTATCAAAAATTTCTCCTATAAGATGGAAGGAAGAGACCAGGTTCGGACCGCCGTTTCCGACGAAAAGCCTGATTGTTTCGCCTGCTTTTGCTTTTATGGAATTGTCGCCCGTTAAAGATCCGACTGAACCGTTAAACACAACATATTCCGGTTCTTCATTGATAGCCTTTTGCTGCGAAAAGGATTGAATACCGGGATCCCCGTTTTTTCCCTCGGTATAAAATTCACTCTGCATAATATAGAATTCATGATCTACCGGAGGAAGGCCTTCTTTAGGTTCGACAAGTATAAGCCCGTACATTCCGTTTGCAATATGAAGCCCGACCGGTGCAGTTGCGCAGTGGTAAACATATAAGCCCGGATTAAGAGCTTTAAAAGAGAATGTAGAAGTATGACCCGGTGCAGTAAATGAGGAAGCTGCACCGCCGCCCGGCCCGGTTACCGCATGGAGATCAATATTGTGGGGCATTTTGCTTGAGGGATTATTGTGAAGGTTAAATTCCACCTCGTCTCCTTCTTTAATTCTGATGAACTTTCCCG
>DATKLQ010000572.1:0-7553 GCA_035542335.1 Ignavibacteriaceae bacterium
GCTTGAAAGATTTGAGGCATTGAATGTTATTGAGTAAGTTCCCGCTTGTTTTACTTCATTAATTAATTCTGCAACTTCTCTTCCAAGAATATCATAAACTTTTATTTTATCAATAATTTTACTTATTACTACCACGTTACAATAGCTCCCCTTGCCTGCAATGCAGGGATATATTCATTAATTGATTTTTCATTTAAAGGATTCCCATCTAGTCCGACTATATCGTCTTTACCAATATTTAAATTGTCCACTAAAGGCTTAATATCTTTTATTTGATTATCCCAAAGCCGGATGTATGAAAGATTTGGGAGGTCTGTCAAAGATGTAATATCAGTAATGCTATTCTTTTCTAAGGCTAACCAATCCAGCATTTTCATATTAGATAAATAAGAAATATCATTGACCTTGTTCCATGCTATTTTCAAAGTTTTTATATTTGTCAAATTTTTAAGGGCGGAGATATCCTCAACACCGCAGTTGTCAACCCATAGAAGCTCCAACTTAGTCAAATTAGATAAAGGAGATAAGTTATTTAAATTTGCTTTAGCAATCCAAAATTCCCTCAATTCAATCATATTTTGTACTATTGAGATGTCATTTATAGAATTGTATTGGAGACTTAAGTACTTCAGTTTAGTTAATTTTTCCAGCGGTGATATATCAGAAATCAAATTTTCGTCTAAATTCAATTCTTCTAATTCAGTTAGGTTAGCAAGAGGTGTTATATCTCTAATTTTATAGTTTTGATCTAACCATAAAATTTTCAATTTTATAAGCGATGCTAATTGTGAAATGTCAAAAATATTTTGTGAACCCATATGAACATCAATTAAGTTACTGCAGAATTCTAAACCTTTTAAAGAAGAAATAAGCTCAGGCGTAGGCATAGATTGAAGAGTATCCAAACCTAGCAAAGTATTTTCATCAAGCTCTTCAATTTGTTTATTCAATTCTGCCCGGACTGTACCTTCAAGGTTAGGGTCTCCAAATTTGCTGTTATGATTCGGCTCTACTGTAATTGTTAATGTATCAGGTTCACTTCCATTAGTATCTTTGTAATCTCTTTTAACAATAAGTCTAAATCTATAAACGCCTTCTTTTATAAAAACTACTTTATGGATGTTTCCAATTCCAAGTTTAGTCTTGTTTTGTGAAAATATTTTTACAGTATCCGGATTATTTTCATCCTGCTTCCATTCATACCAAGTAAAATCGCCGCTGCTTTTTGTCGGGTCAAATACGGCATAGCTGCCGGTTATGGTTGTTTGGTCTTCTCCTGCATTAGCAATAAGTTTTGTATCAATAACCGGATCACTTGTATTCTGGCATGAAGTTGTTGATATTATAATAAATACATAAATTGAATTAAAAATTAACTTCCAGGAAAGCTTCATAGCTGTTCCTCAAGGAATTTATTAAAAAACAAGGTTATAAAAAGAAAAGGATTCCTAATATTTATTTGCATGAATATACCCCAAAGGTATTTTCCCTTTTAATTTACAACCTGGGTAGAAAATAGATCATATTCAATGTAAAACAATTTCTTACTTTATTATATCAGGCAATTCTCATTCCATCAGTTTTTCTCAAAACAAAACGTGAATTGCTTTCATAAAACACAAAAGAAAATTTGTCCGACAAATTTTCCGATAACTTTGTTGACAAATTAATCGCAGATGTCATTTCTGTTTATCCATTATAATTTTTTTTGACTAAAAGAATATTTTGTTCTGATTTCCGTATTTTTGGAAAAGGATTAATACCGATTTATCCCTGGAATGAACCGCAAGATTATAATTCCGTTATTCTGTCTTATAAACACTTTATCATATTCCCAAAAAGTCACCGAAGATCTTCAGAAGTTTCTCGTCCAGTACCGGATAAACAAAAACATCCCTTCCATTTCCGCCGGAATAAGTGTAAGAGGCAAAATTTTATGGCTCGGGGCAAGCGGGTATTCGGATGTTGAAAATTCGGTGCCCGCAAAAGCCGGCACTATATACAGGACAGCCTCAATTTCAAAATCTATAACAGCCGTTGCAGTGATGCAGCTTGTTGAGCAGGGGAAAATAAATCTTGATGAAAATGTTGAGAGGTATATTCCCTATTTCCCTCCTAAAAAATGGAAATTTACAGTCAGGCAGGTGCTTAATCATACATCGGGAATAAGAGACTACAGGAGCGGAGAATTTGACAGCAAAGACTTTTACCCCTCTGTTTCCGATGCAATTAATTTGATTAAGAAAGATTCTCTCCAGTTTAAACCCGGGACAAAATTTTTATATACAACTTTAGGCTATAACCTTCTGGCTGCTGTTGTCGAACAAATATCGGGGATGACTTTCAGAAACTACTTAAAAAAATTTATATTTGAACCTCTTGAAATGAATTCCACCGATATCGAATATCAGAAAGAAATTGTACACAACCGGGCGAGGGGATACACAAAAAATATATATAGGACATTGGAAAATGCACCGCTTGCCGATCTAAGTCTAAAGCCTGCAGGCGGCGGAATGATTTCAACTGCCGAAGATCTCCTGAAATTTGCAAACGGACTGCTAGCCGGAAGGCTTTTAAAAAGATCTTCCCTGGAAGAAATGATTGAGCCGAATATTATAAATAAAGATACTGTTTTTTACGGATTAGGATTCCAGATGAGGAAGGATGAAAAAGGGCGCTTCTATTTCGGGCATCCCGGAACCGGGACAGGATTTAAATCCGAGCTGGTTATTTATCCTGCAGATTCTTTAGCTGCTGTTTATCTTGTAAATATAAGAGACAGAAATACAGACAACCCTGCTTTAATTTTATCCTCCATTTATTTAGATAAAACTTACTACATTCCGAAGAAATCCCTTGCCGATGCGCTTGTGGATGTTACTCTTCGAACGGATATTGAAGGCGCCATAAATTACTCAAATTCCCTGATATCCGATTCAACCGCGGTCTACGATACTTCACGGGCAGAGCTTGTGCTTTTTGGATATGATTTAATTGAGATGAATAAAATTCAGGAAGCAATAATCTTTTTCAGATCATTGGCTATACAGCATCCAAGCTATTCAAAAGCTTTTGTCGGACTCGCCGATGCATATTTCAAAGATAAAAACAAAGGATTAGCCCAAAGGAATTATAGGACTGCCTTGAGGCTGGATCCGTTGAATGTTTATGCGGCAAATATGATAAGGAAGCTTCAAGGGTATACACGTACGAGATGAAGAGTTTTAGGTAGGCAATAGGCAATAGGCAATGAAAGATGGATGATGGATGATGGATGATGGGAACGAAAAGATAGCGCTCTTTTCTTTTGTGTTATGCTCTATGCGCTTTGCCGAAAATGATTGAATGATTTAAAGATTTAAAGATTAAATTACAATTTCTCCCTATTCCCTACTCCCTACTCCATACTCTCTTCAAAGCTCTCCCCTTGCTCTGCGCCTCCGTTTATTTTGCCGCACATGCCGTGGAATTACTAATTTTTATATTCTCAAAGAATATTACTGGAAATTGAAACAAGAATTCATTCTAGAGGTATAAAACCTCAAAATTTCCCCGGAGTGAAATTCATTATAAATTTATCCCTTGTTTTGAAAAAGTAATACTATAACTTAGAAAAAGAATAAGTGTCATTTAAAAACAGGCTGTAATATGATTGGAATAAGGTTTAGTGAATATACTCCTCAGGAGGGAAATGCATTTGAAAATCTTCTCAAGCTGTTCCTTCAGCTGCTGACGATGACATCCGGAGATGTTGCGGAGGCTTTGAACTGGCTTACACAGCTGGATAAAAAGTATGGTCTGACTAATGACGAGTACGGGATGGGAAATTTTATCCAGGATTTAAAAGATAAGAATTACATTGAGGAAGAAGAGCCCGGAAGCGTCTATAATATTACCGCAAAGACCGAGCAGTCAATCAGGCGGCAGTCATTGGAGGAGATATTCGGAAAGTTAAAAAAATCGGGAAGAGGGAATCACCGCACGCCTTATTCCGGTCCCGGCGATGAACCTACTTCGGAAAGGCGAGAGTATTATTTCGGCGATACAATGGAGCAGATCGATATGACCGACTCGATCAAGAATGCACAGATCAACCACGGCATCGATGAATTCAAATTGACCGAAGATGATCTTGAAGTTGAAGAGAGAGATTTCAAGGCAATCACCTCCACTGTTTTAATGATCGATATTTCCCATTCAATGATACTCTACGGCGAGGATCGTATAACACCGGCAAAAAAAGTTGCCATGGCTCTATCGGAACTAATCACAACAAAATATCCGAAAGATACACTCGATATAATAGTATTCGGCAACGATGCCTGGCCTATTGAAATTAAAGATCTTCCTTTTTTGCAGGTCGGTCCATATCATACTAACACCGTTGCTGGACTGCAGCTTGCAATGGACATCCTTAGGCGGAGAAAAACTCATAACAAACAGATATTTATGGTTACCGATGGGAAACCTACATGTCTGAAAGAGGGAGCAAAATATTATAAAAACAGTTTCGGCCTTGACCGGAAAATTGTAAATAAAACATTAGATCAGGCTGCAAAATGCAGAAGGCTTAATATCGCAGTAACCACTTTTATGATTGCACGAGATCCTTACCTCCAGCAGTTTGTAAGAGAGTTTACCAAGACAAATAACGGAAGGGCATTTTACAGCAGCCTGAGCGGATTAGGCGATTATATCTTCGAGGATTATATTCGAAATAGAAGAAAAAGGGTGAAATAAATTTGATCAAATCGGATTATAGTATTCATTTGAAGAATTATTAAAAGGAATTTTATGAAGTTGAATTCAATCACGAATTTAGGACAATTAAAAGCATCCAAGTATAAACCTCAGTCAATTAAAGATGAAATGAGGAAGAATTTGATCTCTAGTTTAAAGAGAGAGGAAAATTCATTTCAGGGAATTTTAGGATATGATGAAACAGTTATACCTGATATACAAACAGCTATTCTTTCCAGACACAATATTATTCTGTTAGGCTTGAGAGGGCAGGCTAAAACGAGAATTGCAAGGCTATTCATTAACCTACTTGACGAATATATTCCCATAATTGCCGGTTCCGAGTTAAACGATGATCCGATGGCTCCGCTTTCCAGGTCTGCTAAAGACCTCATTGCCGAGCAGGGAGATGATACAAAGATCGAATGGCTGCATAGATCGGAAAGGTACACCGAGAAGCTTGCAACGCCGGATGTAACAGTTGCCGATCTGATCGGCGATGTAGATCCCATTAAGGCCGCTGCCTTGAAGCTTCCGTATTCGGATGAGAGAGTAATTCACTTCGGGTTAATCCCCCGTTCGCACCGTTCGATATTCGTAATTAATGAGCTTCCGGATCTGCAAGCCCGGATTCAGGTTGCCCTGTTCAATATTCTCCAGGAGAATGATATCCAGATAAGAGGGTTCAAAATAAGACTGCCGCTCGATATTCAATTTATCTTTACTGCAAATCCTGAAGATTATACCAACCGCGGCGCTATTGTTACTCCTTTAAAAGACAGGATAGATAGCCAAATATTAACTCATTACCCTAAAACAACAGAAATATCAAAACAGATCACCCAGCAGGAAGCAACCCTTGCCGCCGAACAGAAATGCAATGTAAAAGTTCATCCGCTCCTTGAAAATTTAATTGAACAGGTTGCATTCGAAGCGCGTCAGAGCGAGTATGTTGATGCAAAGAGCGGCGTATCGGCGCGTTTAACCATCTCTTCCTATGAGAATTTAATCAGCACCGCCGAACGCAGAATGATCCTTAACAATGAATCCGGTACAAATGCCCGGATATCCGATTTATACGGAATTATCCCTTCAATAACGGGGAAAATTGAGCTGGTCTATGAAGGAGAGCAGGAAGGTCCCTCGAAAGTTGCTCATATTTTAATAAGCAAAGCTATAAGGACATTATTCCAGAATTATTTTCCCACACCCGATTCGTTGAAGAAAGCCCAAAATAATAATACATACCAGACAATTGTAAATTGGTTCAACAAAGGAAACCTGGTGGATATTCTTCATTCGCTCTCAGATCATGAATATGAAAAAGTTTTAAACGGCGTTCCTGGTCTTCGTGATATTGTAAAAAAATATTTCCCGAATGAAAATAACATTACACAACTGCTGCTTATGGAATTTCTTCTCCACGGCCTGGCTGAATACTCGCTGCTCAGCAAGTTCAGGCTTGAATACGGGGTACAATTTAAAGATATGCTGAGCTCGATGTTTACTATGTCCGAAGAAGACGAAGATCTGGATTCAGACCCTGATTTATATAAATAAACTGCTTATCTTTTGTCCATCTTATCCTGTTTCTTTATATTTTAAGCCGATTTTATCGGCTTTTTTTTTAAAATGGATCAAAAAATATTTGAAGATATACATTGCTGCGTATGCGGCAACCATGATTCTAGTTTAATCTCGGTTAAATATAAAAAGGATACTTTTATAGTCGTGGAATGTTTAAACTGCTCCTTCCTTTTCATTCCCCAGCATTTCAGTAAAAAAATTTCCTATGAAGATTATAAGGGAGAAGAAGTTCTTGAGCAGGTAAAACAGGGAAACAACTGGCTGAAAATGCAGAGGCACCTTTTAAGATTTAAATTTATAAGGAGATATAAATCTTCGGGAGATCTTTTTGATTTAGGGACGGGGTGGGGTCATTTTTTGGCAGCAGGAAGAGAATTGGGATATAAAGTGCACGGGATCGAAGTCTCGGAGATGCCGTGTAAATATGCAAGGGAAGAATTAAAGCTGCCCGTGGAGAATTTAAATTTTTTTAAAATGGAACCGAAGAAGAATTCTTGTGATTTAATTACAATGTGGGACGCTTTAGAGCATATACCGGAAGCAGACGAAGTTATCGGTAGATGCAATCTTATGCTGAAGGATGGCGGTTATGTTATTCTACAGGTTCCGGAGATCGACAGTACAATTGCAAAGCTGATGAAGGAAAATTGGAATATGATCAGCGCCGGACACGTAAATTTATTTTCGAAGAAAACTATTAAAAAACTATTTGAAGACCGAGGATTCAAAGTAGAAAGAATAAAATCTTCCTTCGAATTCAAATTATTCCTTATGTACGTGCTCGGAAAAAAGAAAAAATCCGAAGCAGCCAAGCAGGAATATTTCAATAAGACCGCCGAAAAGCCGGCGTGGATGTTAAAAACTATGGTAATCGTCCACAATCTAGTTTACAACCTTATGTCCCTGCTGAACATCGGCGATGAAATGATGGTTGCCGCAAAAAAAATAAAATCAATAGAATAATGAAACTTAAAGATGTAAAAATCGACTGCAGGTTTCTCCGGGGGGATATTCCCTGCAAACCGAATAAACTTTACGGCGTTCACTGCGTTGATGAAAAGGGAAAGGACTGCAGTTATTACGATCCAATTAAAGAAAAAATACTTATCATTAAGCTTGGGGCAATCGGCGATGTTATTAGAACGACACCCCTGCTCGAACGCATTAAAAAAGATTATCCCAAAGCGAAAATATTCTGGCTTACAAAAGCTCCTTCAATCCTA
>DATKLQ010000573.1:0-7188 GCA_035542335.1 Ignavibacteriaceae bacterium
AAGTCTGCTGTCCTTATAAAAAATATAGCCGTATTTGCTTGAATCCAGGCCCGGCTCCTTCTGCAGTATTGTAACATTCGCATCCTGATAATCATATCCTTTAAAAATCCAGGCGCCCAGGATTTGTTCAGAGTTAGACGGAACAATAATTTCTTCTTTGCATGAAGAAATTACCCAAAGAGTTAACGTCAAAATCACCAAACTCAGAATTCTTTTCACCTTACTTTTCCTTTTTTTGTTAATAACTGCTTCTAAAAAATGATTGACTACCTATGCAGTTGGCATTCGGCGGGCAAGGAGGATATATAAATTGCAGAATATTCATATTAATTTTATAGGTTACTCTTTCAGGTTCGCGGCGGATTGGTATTAGTTCCAGGGAAGTCGAATAAAACGAAACCTCATCGTCATTATATGCTGCTTTATCGGTAAACATATTAAGCCGATTCCCGCTTACATAAAAAGTTCCTTCGCCTCTGTACCTGTAGCCAAGAAAAATATTTGTTCCTGTTTCAAATATTTTTCTTTCTGTTTTTGTGATATTGGGAGGAATGAACTGAATTTCAAGCCTATCAGTATAAAATAAAGTGTCGGCATGACTCTCCTCCGTGTAAATTCCCGAATCCTCATTGAACCAGGTACCAAACAGCTTTTCAGGATCATTTTCAACAGGATTATCACAGCTCAACAGGATAATGCTGAAAAAAAAAGAGATGAAAAATATAATTTTTGTTCCGCCGAAGCGTTCAATTTTTTTCATGAATATACACCATCTTTAATTGTCCGGATAAGCAGCGTTGCAGTATAACGGCTGTGAAAAATAATTCTGCTGTCTGATGGGTACGGTGCAAGATCTTTAAGGATGATCCTGTAATTTTTAATAATGACCGATTTGGTTTCTTTATTTGTGCTTAGACATGCTTCAAACTCTTTTCCCCGATGAGAAATTATGAACAGCACTACTGCATTCCCATTCAAAACAGCATTTAACTCATTGAGAATTCTAGTATCTGTAATTACCGAAATAAAACTAATCTTTAACTCTTCTTCCGGGAAATAAACATCCTGGCCGGCTTTCAATTTGAATGCTTCATTAATTTTAATATTGATGGAATTATTATACGCCAGGATTGGAGCTGCAATTGTCATTACCGCCTCTTCTATTATTAAAAGATCTGCTCCGCTCCCCCGATCAGAAAACTCCTCTTTTTGTCCCCAAATCTGAGCGGAGCAGAAATTATTGCTTCAATCCAAAGGATATGCCGGATTTTTTTAATTTTAGATTCTTTTTAGGAAAGAATTTTGGAGAGTACAAGAAATCAGGTTATCAGTTTTTTGAGGATTTATTGAATTTCTGAAAGACAAATCACCACTAAGACACTAAGAGCACAAAGAAAAATTAAGAATATTTAGCTAAAAAAAGATTTTACTTTTTCAATAATTTCGTCAAGTTTCACGTCTTCACGTTTTCCCGTTTTCCGGACTTTGATTTCAACTTTATTTTCTTTTAATTTTTTTTCTCCTACAATTACCTGTAAGGGCATTCCTAAAAGATCCGCATCATTAAATTTAAATCCAGCCTGTGCATCAAGCCTGTCATCAAACAAAACTTCCACTCCTGCCGAACTAAGATCATTATAAATCTTTTCGGATGCCGCCTCTACTTCTTCCTTCCTCATATTTAATGCGATTAAATGAACCTTGAACGGCGCCAGAATATTTTCCCATACAATGCCGTTTTCATCGTGATGCTGCTCGATATAGCATGCAAGTATCCTTTCAACCCCGATACCGTAGCTGCCCATTATAATAGGATGAGCTTCGCCGTTTTCATCCAGATAATTTGCACCCAATGCTTCCGAATACTTTGTACCTAGCTTAAAAATATGCCCGAGCTCGATGGCAGTAAATACTTCCAGTTTATTTCCGCAGACTATGCATTGTTCACCGGGCTGTACAATACGCAGGTCATAATATTCAATATTTTTCACATCCCGCAGAAAATCAATTCCGCCGAAGTGATAATCATTTTTATTTGCGCCGCTGTACATATTATTTGCATCCTTCAGGCGTAGGTCGGCAATAATTTTATCTTTAAATCCTACGGGTCCGATTGAACCCGCATCCGCTCCAGTTAAATCTTTCAATTCATCCGGGCGGCCCGGCCTTACATTTCCTCCAAGCACTTTAATAAGCTTGGATTCATTCACTTCATCATTCCCGAGCATTAATATCAAAACCGGCTCATTATTGAAGATATAAATCCTGGATTTTGCGCATTGAGATTCATCAATTTTTAAGAATGCGCAGAGCTCGTCAATTGATTTTACATTCGGGGTATATATCTCCTTTAATTCGCCTTTTGTACTATCTCTCTTTTTCGCCTCGCTTTTAGATTCGGCGACCTCCACGTTTGCGGCATATCCGCAGTGAGTGCAGTGTGCAACAGTATCCTCGCCTGCATCTGATTTTACCATAAATTCTTCGGAGCCTGTGCCGCCCATTGCCCCGCTTGATGCTCCCACTATAAAATAATTCAAGCTGCAGCCGTCGAATATTTTTCTGTATGCTTTATCATGAAGCTTATATGAATGGTCAAGATTTCCCCATGTGCTGTCAAAAGAGTATGCATCTTTCATTAAAAATTGCCGGCCGCGTATAACCCCGCTTCTCGGCCTCGGTTCATTTCTGAATTTTGTCTGAATCTGGTACCAGATTTGAGGAAGATCCTTATAAGACTTTAAAACATTCTTTGCATGGAAGGTCATTATTTCTTCATGCGTGGGGGCAAGAATGTAATCCCGGTTTTTTATATGGAACATCGTATCGCCGAATGCCTCGACCCGTTTTGTCTCTTCCCATATTTCCCTAGGATTTAAAGCCGGGAGATGAAATTCCTGTCCCCCGATTGCATCCATTTCTCTCCGGATTATTCCGCATATTTTTTTTATTACTTTATACCCAAGCGGAAGAAAAGAATAAATTCCTGCGGAAACCATCCTAATCATTCCGGCTCTCAGCATCAAAATATGGCTTTGAATTACCGCATCCGACGGGACTTCCTTTAAAGTAGGAATAAATGATTTGCTGAATCTCATAGCGATCTTCTCTGAATAAACAGGTTTAGATATAATTGTTAAAAATATCGATTTGGCAAGGTTTATCAAAATTTAAGAAGGGAAAAATTTTTCAGTAAGTTTTAATCAATCAAAGCTAATTCATAATGTCCTTCTGCAGGGATGATTGATATTTTCGCTTTTAAGGAATTAAAAGAAACGGAATCGACCTGGTTTTCATTTTTAAAAAGACCTAACCCCCTATTAATCCAATTTGAAGGTAAATCAAAAGAAATTGTCAGCGGCTGATCATAGTAATCATCAGGCAGATTATCATTAAGATATATTAATACATTTTCAACATCGCCGTATTTATTTTTCCAGTATTGAACTGAAAGTTCCGACTTTTCCTTCTCCTTAATATAAAGAACTGCTTGGTTCATGGAAACGTTCCAAAAATCGCGTGATTTTATTGCAAACATATCGGATTTAAAATCCTCCATTTCATAAAAACCATAACCTTCGTAAAATTCGATTGAATGGTAAGTGATGATTAACCACGCAGTTTTTTCAAGGCAATTGTCAAGAAAGGGAATTAATTCCGAGGTATTATTAATACTGGCATAGTTAGCATCATATCTATATGACTGCATGACGAGAGTCGGCAAAGCAAACCAGTCTCTTGGTTCCGAAACAATGTCGGGAACAATATAAGGATTTTTATAATCAATCTGTTCAAATTTCCGGCCGCAAAGGAATCCGGCATCCCGAGGTTTTCAGATTCAAAAAAATTAATCAGAGCAGTAGTATAGCCGGAAAACTTTCAAGGTACCGGGTATTTTGATATTTTAATCATTAACAAATTCCAAAATAGTTTTTATATGGAATCCGGTATCCTGAAAATACCTTTAGCTGCTCTTCTCCCCTTTATTTTAATGCTGGGTTCAATAGCAGTCTTCCCTTTGTTCTGGAACCGTTTCTGGGAAAAGAACAGGAACAAGTTAATTATTGCGCTGATATTGAGTCTCCCCATTGTATTCTATCTGCTGTTCAACGGGATGCAGGTGCGGCTTTACGATACCTTGGTTTTCGATTATATACCTTTTATAATTTTACTTGGGTCTCTCTTTACGATTACCGGGGGAATATTTCTCACCGGCGATATTGAAGCAAGGCCTTCCATAAATACTCTTTTCCTTGGAATCGGGGCAGTATTAGCATCATTCATCGGAACAACAGGAGCAGCAATGCTCCTAATCAGACCGGTAATACAAATAAATAAAGAGAGAACATTTAAAGTCCATACTATTTTATTTTTTATCGGAATAATTGCAAACTGCGGAGGACTTTTAACTCCCCTAGGCGATCCCCCTCTTTTTATGATGTATCTTCGCGGAGCTCCTTTTGCGTGGTTCTTTAATTTATCACTTGAATGGCTTATTACAAACGGACTGCTTTTATTAATTTATTTTTTAGTTGATTCATATTATCACCGCAAAGAACCAGCAGCGGCAATAATAAAAGATATAACACAAATAAAGCCCATAAAGATTGAGGGCAAGCTTAACTTTTACTGGCTGGCTGGAGTAGTTATTTCAGTAGCATTCCTTAATGAACAATATCTTGGGTTTATAAAACTTAATCATTACTACAGGTTTATTCGCGAGGCTTCTATTCTTCTTATGGCTTACTTTTCGATTCTTTTTACTCCGAGGCTTACAAGAGTTTCCAACAGCTTCACCTGGGAACCGATAAAGGAAGTGGCTTACCTGTTTTTAGGAATATTCATTACCATGGTCCCATGCCTGATTTACCTTGAAAAGAATGCAAGATCGCTAGGTGTTACTCTGCCTCATCAATTTTATTATTTCTCCGGAATGCTCAGCAGCTTCTTAGATAATACTCCTACTGCGGTAACTTTTCATTCACTTGCGCTAGGTTTGGGTGAGCACACGGGAATTATAGTAGCAGGGATACCAGAAGAAATTTTAAAGGCTATTTGTATCGGCTCAGTTTTTTTTGGAAGTATGACATACATCGGCAACGGTCCGAATTTTATGGTGAAAGCAGTTGCAGAGGAAAACAATATTCACATGCCTCACTTCTTCAGCTATATGTATAAATTCTCGCTTATTGTTCTGCTTCCGATTTTTGTGATAGTACAGATTTTAATGCTGTGAGCAGGGTGAGGCTGGATGAAGTTCAAGTTCAAGAAGCTATAAGATTATCATACTAAAACCTGACTTGAACTTAAACTTTCTATGCTTTTACTTTCAGATAAACTGCATCATGCGGCCTGACCAACTCTTTACAAGGGAAGGTGATCTTATCCCCTTTTACTGCTTCACCGATATTTCCATCCTCTTTCATTATTTCTTTTATTTGAAAATCTATTACTCCTGTTGTGGGACCAATTATATAAATCTCATCTCCTACAGCTACTTTCCCCGATTCCAGGAGCATGTAAGCTGCCTTGGGCACTTTATAGTAATTAAGGATTTTACCTATATATTCTTTCCTTGTCTTTGCAATGCTTCCCTCAGCACCGGCAAAATCTTCGCCTGCAGGCTTACCGAAATAAAAGCCTGAGGAGAAACCCCGGTTGTAAACTTCTTTTAATTCTTCTAATAAACTTTTCTTTAATTCAGGAGTAAGCTTATTTTCAAAATATGAATCAATCCCCCGCCTGTAAACGGAAACCGCTTTGGCAGCATATTCAGGACTTCTTTTCCTTCCTTCTATTTTAAAGGAATTTATACCGGCTTCAATTAGTTTATCTAAAAATTCAATAGTGCAGAGATCTTTGGGAGATAAAACATAATCTTCGCCAACCAGCATTGATTTTTCAATTATCGGATCATAGACTTCCCTGTCTTGGCTTGGCTCTTCCAAGACCGAATACTCTCTTCTGCAGGGCTGAACGCACTCTCCCCTGTTTGCGCTTTTATCAAACAGGTAATGACTCATGAAGCATCTTCCACTGATTGCAATGCACATTGCGCCATGGACAAAAGCTTCAATTTCAATATCTGTATTGGCTCTAATTTTTTTAATCTCATCGAGCGAGCATTCGCGCGCTAAAACAACTCTTACCGCGCCGAACTCTTTATAGAAATTTGCCGACAATGAATTTGAAACGGATCCTTGAGTAGAAATACAAAAAAGCATTTGATTATCCCTGCAAATTTGAGCGGCAGCCAAATCCCAGCAAATAATCCTGTCAATCCCGGTCCTTTTTGCCAGTTTAATTATTTCCCCGGCTTCTTCAATTTCCTCTTCAAAAATTATTGAATTCAAAGTAAGGTAAGATTTAATATTATGAGTTTTGCATTGATCAGAAATGTTTTTCAGCTCATCCAATCTGAAATTGGAAGCCTTCATCCGCATGTTGAGCTTATCGACTCCGAAGTATACCGCATCGGCACCGGAGTTAATGACAGCATTCAGCATTGTCCAGCTTCCGGCAGGAGCCATCAGCTCAGGCTTGGCAGTAGGTTGCAGGTTGTTGGTGGTTGGTGGTCGGTAATTCATCTTTTTTATCTCTTCTTATCGAGGTATTTTATATATGCGCTTAACTTTGGCTACAGCTTATCAAGGATCGTTTTGATCCTTTTTATCTCTCCTTCTTTTAATAATTTTCTTTTATAGGCACGGCGTAAAAAATGTTTAGTTTCGAATAAGGATCCGCGAGCAATTTTACAATATCTTTTAAAATCTAAGAAGCTCCCTTTCCCGGAACCTTCTGCAATGTTTACGCCAATGCTGTCCGATGCATTTACAATTTGCTTTCCTATAGTGTCTTTAGCAAAATAATCCCATGTTAACGCTATTTCCCAAATAAAGTCGGCTAAATCTTCAGACAATTGGCAGATTTCAAGATTTTCAAATCTAGACTTGGACATTTTTCCTCCCCTTAATTTTATTTTAGTTTTATTAATTTAAATATAATTATGATTTCAACCACCAACCACCTACCGCCTACAACCAACTACATAAACTGGCAGAGCCAGAACCAAACTTTGGGAATTCGGTTACGGTTACGAAGCCCGTTTCGAATATCGGTAACGTGTATTCTTCGATTTACGTTTTACGTCCAACGATACGGGTTTCATTACCGAATACCGCTAAACCA
>DATKLQ010000574.1:0-2520 GCA_035542335.1 Ignavibacteriaceae bacterium
TTGTAACTTGAATTTCAGCGGAATCAGGAGTATCTGCTAAAATTTCATAAGTATATTTTCCGCAATCTAAGGTTGGGGGAGGCGGCCAGCTCCATCTTCCGGTACCATACTGAGGCGACGGCCAGTTTTTAAACCCTCCTAAATTGTGGAATGGAGAGCTTGCCGACGGAGTATATGTTTGGCCATTTAAACTTGAATCCCTGTAAATCGATACTTGTCCTTCAAGATTATACTGCATTACTCTCGCACCTATATCCGGAACAGTTGCGGTTGATATCAATCCGTTTTGAATAAGGATTGCCTGCCAGCCATTCCAATCGGATGTATCTTTCAGGGAAGTAAGGTAATCCTGGGCTAGAATTAATTGGGAAAGAAAGAAAAACAGTAAAGATAATTTTTTCATGATATCTCCCTTTATTTCATTTACCTTTTTTGACTCGAGTGTTTCGCTCTTATCCAAATTTATAATTTGATCTTTTAAACACTCCTGAATTTCTAAAATTATTTTACAGATTTGATAATTGTGTCCGCATCAGTTAAACCGGGTGAAGTTACTTTAAGAATTATTTCCCCGGTGTTGTGAGTACTTCTAACTACAACCAAAGCCCGGCCATGCCATGCTTTGAGTGAATTACCTGCATATTGATCCGAATCTTTTAAATTTGCATTACTAAGGCCTGCGATAATTCCGGGTCCATCTAGAGTAAATAAAAGTTTGTTGTCGGCATTTGGTTGAATATTCCCCTCCTCATCGGTTATCTGAACTGCAACAAATGATAAATCCTGGCCATCGGCAATTATTTTATTACGATCAGCAGTTAATTTTATTCCAGCCGGATTGCCTGCAGTCTTTAAAATAGTCGATTCAATTTCCTTATTATCTTTTAAGCCTACAGCTTTTAATAATCCCGGGGAATACTTTATATTAAATATTGCTTTATATTCCTGATCTTTGGCGGTAGGTTTTTCTTCAATAAGTTTATCATTTAAATAAAGTCTCACTTCAGGATATTTTGAATAAACCTCAACCTGAAGATCTTTTCCCTCAAGTCCGGGCCAGGTCCAGCTTTCCCAAGCAGGCCAAACCGACCATTGTGTTTCTTTAATTTCGCCATTATCCGGATTCGGTTCCTTAACAGCCATATAAAGTTTTTCGGTGCCGTTCCACAGAATGTTCCGGTAGTGCGAAATTGGTTTTCTCCATCCGATCAAATCGATATCTCCGCAATAAGCGCCATGCCAAGGAAACATATCGCGCTGCCAGAATTCGCCGTCCGGCTCACCGGGATAGTAATAACGCCCGATGCCCGATTCGCCTAAATAATCCCTAGCAGTCCAGACAAAATCGCCAACGATATAATTATTATTCTGTACAATATCCCAGTTTGAAAAAGCATCTCTCGGATAGGATTCCGTCTGCACGATTATCCGTGAAGGAACTCTCTTATGATCGGAAAAAGCTCGCTGAATCTGATAATTATATCCGCATATATCATGCTGTGCCATTAACGGGTCGAAAACCTCCCATCCCTGATCCCAGGTAGTCATGGCCGAGGTAACAGGCCGGGTTGAATCCGTTTGGTGAATATAACCTGCAAGCATTTTAGCGGTTTGAACAGCCTCAGGTTTTGTTCTTTCAATTATTTCATTGCCGATACTCCAGATAATGATTGATGGGTGATTGCAATCCCTCTTCACCATTGATTCGAGATCACGCTTCCACCAATCGTCGAAGAATTCCGAATAATCATGAGGAACTTTGCTTTCTTTCCAGCCGTCGAATGCTTCATCTATTACCATTAATCCAAGACTGTCGCAGGCATCAAGGAAAGCAGGCGACGGCGGATTATGTGAAGTCCGGACAGCATTAAATCCGGCTGATTTCATTAATTCTACTTTTCGAACTTCGGCACGGTCGAATGCTGCCGCACCTAAACATCCGTTATCATGATGCAGACAGCCTCCGTTTAATTTTACCGGTTTCCCGTTTAATTGAAATCCTTTTTCGGAGCTGAAGCTTATATAACGTATACCAAAGGTGGTTCGAATGCCGTCAATTTTTTTATTATCCCGCATTATTTTAATTTTCGCATAATAAAGAACAGGAGTTTCCGGGGACCAGAGCAGAGGATTTTTTACTGAAATGGTCTGGACAACTTCCTTTTCATTATCTGCAGGCAGTTCCACATCAACATCACCAGAGCCAACCATATTCGTTTTTTTATCGCTGATTTGAATTGAGAGAATAAATTGCTGCTGCAAAGGAGTTTTATTCTTTATTACTGTTTTAATCCGGATAAGGGCTCTTTCAGAACTGACTTCGGAAGCAGTAATTGCCACACCCCAATCGTCAATATAAACCGGATCGGTTACATAAAGGTATACATGCCTATAAATGCCTGAGCCGCTGTACCAGCGGCAATTTGTCTGCCGTGAATTATCTACCCGAACAGCAATGACATTTTCATTATTCAATTTAAGGTATGGGGTAAGATCATAATAAAAAGATGTATACCCGTA
>DATKLQ010000575.1:0-5399 GCA_035542335.1 Ignavibacteriaceae bacterium
GCTTTTTCGATAGAAAGATCCGAATATGAAACAAAATCATTAAAATCGTTTTCATCTTTGTTGCTCAGGTAGTACCACAGATAAGTGCTGGAAAGATAATGATAACCTCTCGGGTCCTCAGGATATTTTTTAATTATAGTCTGAAATGTTTCCCAAGCTTCTTTAAAATTAAAATTATAATTGTATTCAAGGCCTTTTCTGATCAATTTTTCTATCTGCTGCTGTGCTGCTGCCTGAAAATTCAGGAAAAATATAATAAATATGAGGCCGGGTAAGAAAATTTTCATGTTCATAGTATCTAGATTTTTTTTCTATTAAAACTGAGCACAGTATCGATGAAGGTTTTAAGTAACCCCTGTTTTATCTTTAAAAAGAATGGAATAGATATTCCGCTTCAAAAAGATTTCATGAAAAATCTAATTATTTATCAAACGGCAGAAGCCGATAGTTCCTTTTCCTCAAAATATTTTAACGAAGCTTTCACAAACTCTCTAAACAAAGGATGAGCTTTAGTGGCACGGGATTTCAATTCGGGATGAAACTGGCAGCCTAGAAACCAGGGATGACCGGGCAATTCCATAATTTCAACAAGCTCCCTGTCCGGGGAAAGACCCGGAAATATCATTCCGTGTTCTGTAAGAACCTTACGGAACTTATTATTAACTTCAAACCGGTGCCGGTGCCTTTCCGAAATAAAAGTGCTTTTATAAGCTTTATACGCATTTGTACCTTCTTCAATGTTGCATGGATAAGCCCCCAGCCTCATCGTTGCGCCCATATTTTTTATATTCTTCTGATCAGGCATCAAATCGATTACACTGTAGTTATTTCTTTTAAACTCGAAGCTGTTTGCTTTTGATATCCCGCAGACATTTCTGGCAAACTCTATTATAGCACACTGCATCCCGAGACAGATTCCGAAGAAAGGAATATTATTTTCTCTTACATATTTAATCGCTTTTATTTTTCCTTCGATTCCTCTTTCGCCGAATCCGGGAGCTACCAAAATCCCGCTTAAGCTTTTAATTAATTTTTCGGGATCTTCAAATTCAAAATCTTCAGCTCTTAAATTCTTTACCTCTACCCTGCAATTATTTTCCGCGCCGGCATGGACGAACGCTTCATTTATGCTTTTATATGCGTCGAGATGCTCGGTATATTTACCAATCAATCCGATTTCAATTGATGCAGCCGGATTTTTAATTTTTGCGACAAGATTCTCCCAGTCTTCAAGCTTAATTTTCTTATCGGGAAGATTCAATCTCTCAACAACAAGCTGGTCTAATTTTTCTTTGGAAAAGACCAAGGGAACTTCGTAGATCGACGAACAATCGTAAGCCGATATAACCGATTTTGAATCGACATTGCAGAAAAGAGCAATCTTATCTCTAATCTCCTTCTGGAGTTTCTTTTCGGATCGGCAAATTAGAACATCAGGCTGAATACCGAGCTCGAGCAGATTTTTAACGCTGTGCTGGGTTGGCTTTGTTTTTACTTCACCCGCAGAAGCGATGTAAGGAACCAGGGTCACATGAATGCTTAAAGTGTTTTTGCGTCCGAACTGAAGCATAAGCTGCCGGATAGCTTCGATGAATGGAAGAGATTCAATATCGCCTACCGTGCCGCCGATCTCGCTGATAATAATATCATATTCACCTAGATCCGCAAGCTTGGTCATCCTCTGTTTTATTTCATCGGTTATATGAGGGATAACCTGAACAGTAGCGCCAAGATAATCACCTCTTCTTTCCTTGGTAATAACTTCATTATATACCTGGCCTGTTGTTGTATTATTTGCCTTAGTCATATTCACGTCGAGGAAGCGTTCATAATGACCCAAATCCAGGTCGGTTTCCGCACCGTCATCTGTAACATAAACTTCACCGTGCTGGAAAGGATTCATTGTGCCGGGATCTACATTTATGTAAGGATCAAATTTCTGGATTGTAACTTTGAAGCCGCGTTGTTTTAAAAGTAGACCGAGTGAGGAGGCAGTGATACCTTTTCCCAATGAGGAAACGACACCGCCCGTAACGAAGATAAATTTAACTTTTTTCCCTGAAGCCATTCTCTGTTTTTTTGTATTGCAATATAGAATAACTGTAAATTAAAAACAAAAAAATAATTTTTTATTTAAACAAGGAGATACCATGAGAAAAATATTTTTATTTCTGCTTCTAATCATTACGGCTGCACAAATTTCAGCACAAAATTTAAAGCCGGAAATAAAACATCCGCAAGGCAATTTTATTATAATTAAAGGGGCAAAAATATGGTATGAAATTGAAGGCGCCGGAGAGCCTGTTCTGCTTATTCCCGGCGGACCTGGAAATTCACACACTTATTTTCATCCCTGGTTTTCAGATTTAGCAAAGAATTTTAAAGTAATCTATTACGATGCATTCGGAAGAGGAAAATCGGATAGGGCCAAAGATTCAACCCAATACACTTTCAGCAGGGATGTGGAAGATGTCGAGCTTCTCCGGAAATCTCTTGGCTTTGAAAAGTGGATAGTTGTAGGGCATTCTTACGGCGGAATGGTCGCACAGGCCTATGCATTAAAATATCCCGGTTCAATTGAAAAACTGGTTCTTTCAAATACACTTTACGACGCCGAAATGTGGCAGGCCAATAACGACAACTCCAATTATGAGCTGAGGAACCAGTATCCTGAAGTATGGGAAAAATTAATAAAATTAAGAGAGGCAGGCTTCCACTCAAGCTCAATTGAACATCAGAAGGCTTATGAAATTCCTTCCGGGCTGCTTTACTATTATGATCCGTCAAATGCGGATAAGGCGACTACCGACTCATTAATAATAAATCCTACTGTTTACTATACCCTGGTTGGAGACGACGGTGATTTTATAATCGGAGGAGATGTTGCAAAACTAGATTTCAGAACAAAGCTTAAAGATATAAAAATACCAATGCTTATAATTGAAGGCAGGTATGACCGGGTTGCACTCCCGAGATTTTCAATTAAGTTTAAAGATTATGCACCTCAGGCTGAATTTGTAATGTTCGAGAAAAGCGGGCATAATCCTTACCTGGAAGAAAGAGAAAAATATTTTAATTTGCTTAATGAATTTTTGTTAACCGGAAAATGATTATCCATATAATAGAGAACCTGCTATGAGGAGTCAAGCAATGTCCACTTCCGAATTTATTATCAGCACAAAGCCTTCGCCGGATCAAGTTCAGTATCTGGAAGATCGAATCTATGAGTTCAACTCGGGTACGACAGGCATTACAGACGGCGAGTGGCTGGCGATCTTCGTGAAAGACGGGAAGGGCCGCATCGCTGCCGGGATTTGCGGGAGTACATGGGGCGGCTGCCTTGAGATTCGCCAATTCTGGGTGGAGGAGGCTTTACGAAAGAAAGGGCTGGGGACAAGACTCCTTGGGGGAGCAGAGGAAGAGGCCCGCCGGCGGGGATGCACTCAGATTCTTCTAATGACATTCTCATTCCAGGCCCCTGCGTTTTACACAAAGCGCGGCTTTGAGGTTATTGCTGCAGTGGAAGATCATCCGCGCGGCTACAAGAACCTGCTGATGCGCAAGTTTCTAGATGAATCTAATTAGGTTCGGAGCCGAATCTTTTTTAAGATGCAAAAAGAAAATTGATATAAACGCGCCTAATAGACTTTGCCGACCTAAAGTTATTCTGGTTTACTAAGGTTTTTTAAGAAGACTTAACTAATTTTTTTATTTCGGCAGTTGTAACTGTTTTCGGCCTGAGCAGCGGATTCATCATAGCCCTGTTCATTACACCTTGGGCAGTTAATCCCATGCTCCTGGAAACAGCAAACAAAACCGTATAAAAAGAAAATTCTTTTAAACCATAATGATATAATATCGTTCCTGAAATTGCATCGACATTAGGCCAGGGATTTTTTATCTTTTTTATCTTCTTAAGCTGATCCGGAATTATTTCAAATAGATTAACGACCGTTTTAAATAACGGATCATCCGGGAAATATTTTTTCCCGAAATTTAAAAATCCTTCAAACCTGGGATCTACCACACGAAGCACCGCATGTCCGTAACCCGGGATTACTCTTCCTGCATTTATCGTTTCCCATACATAATCAACAAGCTGCTGTTGTGTTGGAGTTCCGTTGAATCTTTTCATTAGCTCCAATAGCCATTTTGCACACTCCTGGTTTGCCAGCCCGTGCAGAGGGCCGGCTAAACCGTTAAATCCCCCGGAGATTGAGAAATATAGATCCGATAATGTGGAGTTTACGGTTTGCGAAGTAAAAGCGCTTACATTTCCTCCCTCATGATCGCAATGAGCAATCAAATAAATTTTCATTAACTCGTTAAATTGATTAGACAACGCGTTCCCCCCAGGAAAGAGCCCCAGCATCCTCACAAAGTCTTCCGAGAAATCGATTTTTTTATCAGGTTCAATTAAATTTCCTTTTTTATATTTTATTCTATATATGCCGGCAGCTATTGCCGGGATTTTCGAAACAATATTTAACGCATCTTCCAGCGTAGGCTTCCAGTAATCCTCCTTCCGCAATCCTTTTTCATATTGAGCCGAAAAGCAGGACTCGCCCTGCATTGCTACAACCGCAGTGCTCAGCATGGTCATCGGATGAGAATCTCCAGGCATTGATTTAAGAACCTCCCAAACATAAGACGGCACTTCTTTCCTTTCCTTCAATTCACTCTTTATCTCAGCCAGCTCATTTATTTCGGGAAGATCTCCGGTCAGCAGGAGGAAATAAATCTCTTCAGGAGTTTTTCCCAAAAGTTCTTTTAAAGGTTTTTCCCTTATAATTAAACCTTTATCTCTAGGTACTCTTGATGTGTCACAGATCAAAGATATTACATCACGCATACCTCCAAAAGCCTGGGAAACAGTTACCTCTGAGATAACTTTATCTCCCCAGATTTCATTAATTTTTTTAGCCTCTTCTCTCCATGTTTCAATTTTGGATTGAAGTTTGTTTAAAATTAACTTCATATTTCTTTATAATTTATTAACTTTTTATAAAAAATAAGATCTAAAAAAGGCAACTTTGTCGATTAAGAGAAAATCAATGGATGCAGGTAAATATCAGCTGAACATCCATTGATATTAGGAATTTGAAAAAAATGTGGCCTCAACATAGCCCATTTTTGATTTTAATTCAATAAAAAGAGTTTTACTCTTGATCTAAGCATATATTATAGTCACCATGATACCTCTGCACTTAACTAAATATAGATTAATAAAATAAGAGATTGAAATGGGATTTATTTTTCAGCTGCTGCTAAAAAATTTATCGGAGATTTTTTGGAAAGGTAAGGTGTACTGAAGGAATTTTAGATTGATTCAAATCCAAAACAAATCAGACTTAAGTTCCTGCCCAAAGGAGAAAATGATGCCGTAATTATTTCAATAG
>DATKLQ010000576.1:0-10797 GCA_035542335.1 Ignavibacteriaceae bacterium
ACTTTCTGTTTCTCCCCTGCAGTAAGCTCTTCTTTAGATCTGTAAGCAGCCGGCATTAAGCTGTCGAGCATTGTCATTACCAGGTCATCTCTCTGCCTTAGTGAAGCCTTCAGCAGTGCAACACTTCGCTCAAGCTGACTAATCTTTTCCTTATCCTTTTTGCTTTGATCCTCTAAGAGCTGAACCTGGTTAATTAATTCGGTATTCTTTGCATTTAAATCATCAACCTGCACTTTTAGTTCACCAACCTGAGTCTTCAGAACGGTAATCTGAGTGAAATCCCCCTTCCTCAGTGTTAAAGCATTCCTCAAATTTTCAATTGAGGAATTAAAATCTTCAGGGTAAAGGCTTTTATCAAGCAGCGTTTTGTTTGCAAAAGAGTTATTTCTAAAATCTTCAATCTGCTCTTGTATTTCGGTTAGTTGTTCCAGGGAATCGGCATCTTCAATAGCTTGTCTTAGTCCCTGGTATTTTGATTTAAAGTCCTGGACGATCTGGTAATCCGATTGTGCATGAATCAAGCTTGCGGAAAGGAATGCTAAGAAAGCGGTGCACAAAAAAATCTTGCTGAAATTTTTCATTACTTTTCCTCCTCTTTTTCGGAAATGCCGTCATGCGTCAGGTTGATTTTTTTATTGCCGAAAACCAATTCTATATAGGGAGGTCTCTGGTTAAATGCAGGGTCTTTCATTCCGAGTGTATCGGAGATCGCTATTTTATTATCAAGGCTGAGAGTACCGTTATCGGCATTAAAGACATAGACATTTTTAAAATTATCGGAAGTTATAAAGTAAAAACCGTTAGAGTCCCTTATTATTCTTAAATCGTGATCGACATAAGAAAGCGAATCCCCGGTTTCTTCTAGGAAAAGTTTAGCTGCATTAAAGGAAAGATTATTTTGCTTTTCATCCACGTTTCCATTTTGGTCCGTCTTCAGCACCGATTCAACCGGCCAGGCAAAATCGGCAGGCTCCAGTACCAATGACGAGCATGCGGAAAAAATTATTGGAAGAAACAGAAATAAAAAAAATTTCACCTTCACCGCTCCACCTCTATAATTAATTAAAATAATTGGCAAGTTATTGATAAAAAATAGTTTAACTGCATATCATATCAAAATAAGGGAAATCACAACTCTCCTCTTCGGCTGGAATAAAATGCCTTAGACCATGTAATTATTATGAATAAAAACGAAAGACTTTTTAACTTGCCTTTATTTTATATTATAATTAAATAACGTCTGAATTTTTAGGGAGTTATGTGAAAAAAATATTCTCGTTTTTAGCCGCCTTTAATTTTATATTCTCCGTTTATACGTATTCACAAACATATCCTTATGAATTTTTAAGGCTGGATATGAGCGCGCGGGCAGGAGCACTTGCCGGCAGCTTCGTCTCAAACAATGACGATGCAAATGTGATCTTTTATAATCCGGCGGGGCTCAAGCTTCTCTCCGGAAATCCAATCTCATTCTCATTTGCAAAACACCTTCTCGATATCAACCTTGCAAGCATTTCCTATTCGACCGACTTATTCGATATCGGCAGGGTTGGGGCTGCGGTTAAGTATATTAATTACGGCACCTTTACAAGTGCGGATGATGTGGGAAGACAGGGAGATGAATTCGGGGCCGGTGATGTTGTTTTTATCTTAGGATACGCCAATGAACTTGATATGAATTTTTATTATGGAGCAAACGTAAAAGTAATTTATTCCAGCATTGAAAAGTATTCTTCTAGTGCATTGGCGGTCGATCTCGGACTCCACTATGCATTCCCCGAACAATTAATTAATATCGGATTTTCGGTTTTAAATCTGGGCTCTCAATTATCATCTTATGCCGGCACTAAGGAAAATCTTCCGCTTGATATTGCATTCGGCATATCCAAAAGGCTTGAGCATCTCCCATTAAGGCTCTCGGTTGATTTCCATAAGCTAAACGAAGAGAGAGACGATTTTGCACAGAGATTTAAAGCATTCGACGTCGGTGCTGAATTTTCTTTAAGCAAGGTCCTTCGATTAAGGTTAGGTTATGACAATGAAAAAAGAACTGAGCTTAAAGTCGGTTCATATGCCGGAATAGCCGGATTTAACATAGGTCTGGGTGCAATCATTTCAGATTATAACTTTGATTATGGCTTTTCATCCTGGGGTACAATCGGAGCTATACACCGCATTAGTGTTTCTACTACGTTATAGCAACTTTACAAAGAGTAGGGAATAAGGAGTAAGCAGTAAGGACTTTGTAATCAAATTGAATGCAAAATGGAAAAGAATTTCGAATATCGAACATCCAATGATGATATCGAACACAGCTCCTAGAAAAAGTGGTGCATTCATTATTCGATATTGGATATTCGACATTGGATAATTTTTATTTGGTTCGGGGGTGCGGGGTTTTATGGAGTAACTGCTATTGTTTATAAGGCTTCTGAAGATATTCTTTGGCTAATGAATGAGATTTCCCGTACTCTCTCATTTCCAGCAGGTCATTATAATAATTTTCCGCTTCTTTTCTTTTTCCCCATATATCATTTATCATTCCCAGGTAGAGATAAGAATTTATTAGAAAGCCGGATTCACTTTCCTTATCAATCTTTTTCGATACGGCAGCGCATTTCTTGAAAAAATATTCGGCCGAATCAAGCTGACCAAGATTTCTGTAATTGTAAGCCACGTAATAGTATGCTTCACGTTTAACTTTATCTTCCGAAAAACCTTTTATTCCTTTATCCGATTTGGCAAGCAGATTTTTAAAGATTATCGAGGCTGCAGCATAATCACCTTTCTTAGCTTCAATCCTTCCTGCCCATCTTATGAAAACAGGATTGTTGGGAAAATCCGAATTAAGCATTGAAGCATATTCGGCAGCTTTATAAGGATTGTTCTCATAGTTGAAGTAAAGAGTCATGAGGAAGTAGCGTGCTTCGTATTTGGCAAATTTGCCTTTCATCGCGGTATTGTTAAGCTGGCTAATTCCTTTTTCCTTATCGCCTGAAGGGAAGAAAATCATCAGCGGCTTAATGACAGGATACTCATCAGGTATAACAGCAGCATAGTAATTATAGATTCCGAAACCGAGCTGTACGTCGACATTCTTAGGATCGAGTTCAGAAGCTCTCCGGACAATAGGCAGCGCTTCCCTGGCATCATCGGCTGCTTTAATCCAGCTTTCCCTGAATGCTCTTAATCTTCCTCTGAAACCGATAGCTCCTCCTTTAAAAAATAAAGCGTTAATATTTTCCGGCTCTTTATCGAGAATCTCATCGCACTGGTAAATAACATCTTCAAGCTTCTGGAAAAAGAGATCGTCATAAGATTCATTATCCGGGTTAAGCATTATTTTCCACCAGTCAATCATTGCAAGAAAAAATCTTCCGGAAGGATGATCCGGAAAATCTGCAATAATTGTCCGAAAGGTTTTTTCAGCATCTTCAAATTGAATATTGTAGATTTCTTTAATGCCCTTGTCGCAGAGAGAATCAAGTAATTTATTTTGAGGATGAATAGAAATAAAAAGAAGAAAAAGTAAAATACTTACAAGGCTTATTTTCATATTTTTAAATAAAAAGCGGAGAAAAGATTATTTATTCCTCCGCTTATACATATTAAATAGGAAATTGTTGCTTACAAATGAATCTTATTAAACAAATATTCGAGGATCCTATCGATTGAAATTCTCTCCTGGCTCATAGAATCTCTTTCCCTGACCGTAACGGTATTGTCGGATAAAGTCTGGGTATCGACTGTAATGCAAAAAGGAGTTCCGGCTTCATCCTGCCTTCGATACCTTCTGCCGATTGCTCCTTTGTCATCATAAAAAACTTTTAATTTTTTTCTCAAATCTTCTTCAATCTTAACGGCAAGGATGTCCATTCCGTCTTTATTAACCAGCGGCAGCACCGCAGCTTTAATGGGAGCCAACTTCGGGTGAAATTTTAAAACAACTCTTGTCTCATCTTTTACCTTTTCTTCATTATATGCATCGATCAGGAAAGCCATAAAGGACCGGCTTGCACCTGCGGAAGTTTCAATGATGAAAGGAGTGATTTTGTTTTTAGATTCTTCATCGAAGTATTTTAAAGATTTGCCGGAGAATTGTTCATGCCGGCTCAAATCATAATCGGTGCGGTTGTGAACCCCTTCTATTTCGCCCCAGCCGAAAGGAAATTCATATTCAATATCTGCTGCTTCTTTTGCATAATGTGCAAGCTTGTTTGCGGGATGATCATGAAATCTTAATTTGTCCCTGTTCATCCCGAGAGAAGCAAACCATTCAATCCGCTGCTGCTTCCAGTAATCATACCATTTCTTATCTTCTACGGGATTAATAAAATACTGCATCTCCATCTGCTCAAACTCTCTTGTACGGAAAAGGAAATTTTTTGTATTTATCTCATTGCGGAATGCCTTGCCGATCTGTGCAATCCCGAATGGAAGCTTTTGCCTAGCGGATCCCTGGACATTAAGGAAATTTACATAAATTCCCTGGGCAGTTTCGGGCCTCAGGTAAACGACGGCGCTTGAATCTTCAACAGGCCCGATAAAAGTTTTAAACATCAGGTTGAATTGCCTGGCCGAAGTAAAAGTCTCCCTGTTTCCGCATTGGGGGCATGTCAGCTCATTTAAAATCAACTTTCCGAATTCAGGATCCTCGAGCAACGCATTGAACGCCGATTCCATATATTCAGTTGTCTCATTTCTGCGGTCAAAGATTTCCTGGAATTTCTGCATCTGTTCAGGGTTATTTTTCACCCGGTTCTCGATGGTATTTATTGCTTTCTGTTTTTTCTTGATCGAAACGGTCTCCGCCAGTATATCAACGCGGAAGCGGGATTTGCAGTTCCTGCAGTCTACCATCGGGTCTGTAAAATTCTCGACATGGCCGGAAGCTTCCCACACTTTCGGATGCATAAGTATTGCGGCGTCTATACCTTCAATATCTTCCCTGTAAGTCATAGTCTTCCACCATTCCTGCTTAATATTGAGCAGTAGTTCCACGCCCAGCGGGCCGTAATCCCAGCAGCCGTTCAAACCGCCGTAAATTTCACTGGACTGAAAAACAAATCCTCTCCTTTTTGTCAGCGATACAATTTTTTCAAGCAGCAATTCATTCTGAATATCTTCTTCTTGAGTGCTGATGATTATTTTCTCCTAGTTTAAGATTAAATTGTCCGTAAATATATGGGAATGGTTATTAAATGGAAAGAAAATATTTCCGCCGCAAATGAGTCGCGGTCAAGTTTCCGGCATCCGGTATCCGGAATCCAGCATCTAGCATTCAGTATCTTAAAGATTTTTTTCTTAGATTTCCACATAAGGGAATTTCTATGTCTTATTCTGAAGTATGCCCTGAATGCGGATTGCATTCCGGCTCGGGAGACGAAACCTGCCCGGGGTGCGGAGCAAAAAAAGCACTCAATATTGAGAAAAGCGAGCCCTCCGAAGTTGTTTACGATAAAATCGATTCGGAGTTTCGCCTTTTTGAAAAGCCTTCACTCTATATTAAAATTCTTATAAGCTTAATTATTCTTCTCGGCGGAATTTTTTTCCTCCCGGATTTTTTGAGAAACAGTGAAATGTTCTGGATCCTTTATTCTGTTAGTAATGTCTTTACCGTAATCAAAGCAGTTGATGCTCATTTTGCAAAGCTTCATGGAATCTATCCATTGTCGAAAATTTTTTTGTGCGTCTACATTGGTGCAGGAATCGGGAACGTAATTGAGTATTCCGGGAAAAATTCCCATTTCTTTTTCAGCTACTATTTTAATCCGGCTTTTCTCTATTCGCAGTTGAGAGACGGGAATAAATCGATATTTTTTGGAGCAGCTGCCGGAGCTGGATTTTACTTTTTGATTGATTATTTAAAAAATGTACTGAATGAATCTTAATTGATTAATTCGCTTTTGTAAACCGTATTCAATTCACGCTTCAGCATGCTTTTTATCTTTTTATGTCCGCTATTCAGCTTTGCTGTTTTTTCCTTTACAATGTTAAGAAGGGATAAAGATTGAGAGAGATATGAGACGAGGAGATCATTTATCTTTTTTTTACATTTATATTTTTTAAGTGCAGCAATATGATTTTGGACGGTTTTATAGTCTCCCCTGTCAACCGGTCCCAAGAGAGCATGGGCAGAGCCGAGCTTATTTATATTATTTAATGTCGAATTAATAATTACTCTAAAAATTTCTTCGGGTTCATTTTTGATTTTTGTTTTTCCCAGTAGTCTTCCTGAACTATAAATATTTCCCACTAGGAAGTTTGAAGCAAATACTCCCGCCAGGTGATAATGAATTTTTTTATCTCCCTCCAGGGAAAAAGCTTTTAAACCAAGTTTTGAGCATAATTCGAAAAGAAAATTTTTAACAGCAGCGTCATAAGTTTCTAAAGCCGCGTGGCAGCCTTTAATATTCTGAATTTTTTTTGAAGGGAATGTCTGCATTATATGAAGAGAAGCTGTAAATGCGCCTTTTTTCTTCAAATATGAAAGATGAGAAGTGTTTAATGCGCCGGACAAATGCACGAATAAGCTTTTCCGGAAATTCATATTCAATAAAGAAATTTTTTTTGCTAAAGGTTTTATTTGATCATCAGGGACAGATAAAAAGAAAATACCTTCCGCATGTAATCTTTTCAGATCATTTGAATGAAATTGAATAGTAAATTTTTTGGCAAGCTGTTCCGCGGAACGTGAAGACCTGCTTATAACGGAATTGATCTTAAAACCGGCATTTATCAAGGCGGCAGTGAAAGAGCATGCAATTTTCCCTCCACCTATTATTGTGATATTTTCCCGGGAAAATCCGTTCATCCGCAAACTGCAGCAGAAAGATAGCCTACAACTTTCATATAGTCGCCGCTGGTTTCCCCTGAGTTATTCCTGTGCAGAATATATGCCTTCCTTTTATTCAAAATCCATGCACATTTTAGAAGAGCTAAAATCGGACCGGCGCCGCAGGCTTCGCACCTGCCGGAATTAAAATCTTCCTCCAGCCCCGCAATATCAAATGCACGCAGCCTGTTTTCCACAATTGAATCCATAATATCCGAAGTTGATTCGGTATAGTAATGGGATAAATCGGAACTAGCGACTATCAATGTATTTTCATCAGCAACCTCTGAAAGCTTTTCGGCCAGATCGTCAACAAACATCTTTCCCTGGTCACCCATTACAACCGGAACTATGCGGAAATTTTTAAGCACTGCCTGAAGAAAAGGTACCTGCACCTCAACAGCATGCTCATTTTCCTGTCCCGCGCTTCCTCTGAAAATAACCTTGCTTTTTTCTGCAAGACGATCGGAAACCTTTTCATCAATATCCACGATACCCAGCGGGGTTTCAATACCCAATCCGTCATAAACCGAAACTCCCGGGAAATATTCCCTGTGGCTGGGAGAAATTATAATAACGGTGTTAAAATTTTTTTCTTTTAAAAGATTAAATCCGTATGCAGCGGTCCTTCCTGAATAAATATATCCCGCATGCGGAGAAATTATTCCCAGGAGGCCGTGCGGCTTAAGATCGCTTTGCGAAACTTCCAGCAGCAGATCGATCTCTCTTTTTAATTTTTCAGGATTAGAAGGATAAAACATCCCTGCAACCGCAGGTTTTCTGATTTTATTAATCGGCATGTTCCATTTCCGATTCGGAAAATATTGAAGCGGTAAATACTTTTAAATTTAATTTTTTCACCATATAATAACCGGGAATAAGTCCGGCTTTTTCACACAATGCCGCCAGAAACTGGTTTAGATTTAAATTATTTTTAGCCGCAACCTGCGGCAGCAGCAGGGCCCTATGCTCCTTATCCTCTAAAATTAATCCGTGAATTCCCAATTTAATCTCATCATAACTGCTGATGGGAACAGGAGGAGATAGAACCGATATTTCAATTTTAACGTGAGGCAGCTCTTGGGATGATAACGGCCGGAAACGGGGATCGCTGAATGCTGCCTGCCTGGCTGCATTGCATACCGTTTCAAATAAATTACCCTGTGAATATATGTATCCGATACACCCGCGAAGCTTCTCATTTATTGTTAAAGTAACGAAGGCGCCTGCATTTGCTTTCAAACATGGGTATAAGCTATACTCTACGGAAGGTGAAGATGTTTCCCCGAAAACCGACTGAATTGACAGTCTTGCCGCTTCCAGCAATATTTTTTTTTCTTCAGCCGAGATTTCCATTCCAGGACTCCTGCTTCAAAGACTCACTAATTTACTTCTAAACTTATTGCTTTAAAGAATAAACAACAAGTGTGTCCTTTTCCTTTAAAAGAAAGAGGAGACTGCCTTTTATAAAAAAAGTTTCCGGCAAAAATTTCTCAATTTCTTTATTTATGGTTTCTTCCAAGATTATTTTTCCCGTTGGAATCTCTATTACTTTAAAGATATTCCGAACACCCCGCCTTGTATTTTCCAGAGTATGCAGAAAAAGGAGGTCGCCGAAACGTGCCGTTTGTATTTTACCTGCTGCGATCTTTTCTCTGTTTATTTTATTCAGCAGAAGAGGATCTGATGATTTGTTTTCATCAAACGGTTCCGGGAATATATAATCATTTTCTTCATTCTCGCCGGAAACTCCTTCTTTTATTCTGCTTATCTCCGAATAATCATCTCCAAAATCTTTAATAGGCACTCCCGTTAAAAAATCCAAAACAAAATATCTTTTTCCCTCAAAAAAACTTTTATAGCAGTACAGCTTCTTATCCGCAATAAAAAGAAAATTGTATTCGGTATTTTCCCAAAGAACGGAACGGGAGTTAATATCCAAAGCAATTACTCCTTTGTGAGCGGGCATATCAGGCTTAAGATATTTATGAAAGAATATTATATCCGTATAAACCCCTTCAATTCCAATCCAGAATTTCTCATCCAGCTGCAGATTCTCAAAAATTATCTTACCCTTATTCATTTCGAGGCAGTTAAAATAAGCTTCCTTTAGCTCCGTATCTCTTTCTTCTAGGATAACCTTTCCTGTAGCCGTTGGAATGATTCTCCACAGCTGACGGTTATGGGTAAATTCGTATTCCTTTTTTATTTTCATACGGATTCAAATCTTGCGGTAAAATGTCTCAGGATAGGAGCTTCATAAATTATCTTGAAACCCCGGAGTGCTTCTCTCTTTTTAAAAACCTCAATAACCACTTCACTGACATAATCTATATGGCTTTGGGTATACACTCTTCTTGGAATCGCCAGCCTTACGAGTTCCATGGGAGGGGGAATAAGCATTCCGCTTTCATCATATTTCCCGAACATAAGGCTTCCTATTTCAACTGCACGTATTCCTCCTTCTATATATAGTGCACAGACAATTGACTGGCCGGGGAATAATTCGGGAGGAATATGAGGCAAAAATCTTTTCGCATCGAGATAGATTGCATGGCCGCCCGGCGGTTCTATTATAGGCACGCCGGCAGAAATTAATTTTTCTCCAAGATACTCCACGCTCCTTATTCGATACTGAAGATAATGTTCATCCAAGACTTCCGATAAACCTTGAGCTACAGCTTCCAGGTCTCTTCCGGCTAATCCTCCATAAGTAGGGAAACCTTCAGTAACTATTAAAAGATTTCTGCACTGCATTGCGAGCTTCTCATCGTTCATTGCCAGGAATCCTCCGATATTGACCAGACCATCCTTTTTAGCGCTCATGGTTACGCCGTCGGCATACGAGAAAATTTCCTGTGCAATTTCCAAAACAGATTTACCGGAGTATCCTTTCTCTCTCTTCTTAATAAAATATGCATTTTCCGCAAAACGGCAGGCATCTATAAAGAGAGGAATATTATATATTTCAAGAATTTTTTTCACATCCTTTATATTCTGCATAGAGACGGGCTGACCGCCTCCCGAATTATTGGTAATTGTAATCATACACATCGGAATATTTTCTTTTCCCTTTTCCCTAATGAAAGACTCAAGCTTTTCAACATCCATATTGCCTTTGAAATCTGCCCTGATTTCAGGATGCTTTCCCGTTTCATTAAGCAGATCTACGGCTTCGGAGCCCGTAAATTCAATATTTGCTCTGGTAGTATCAAAATGAGTATTATTCGGGAAATATTTACCCGGACCGCCTATTATTGAAAAAAGTATTTTTTCTGCCGCGCGGCCCTGGTGTGTCGGGATTATATATTTCATCCCGGTAATATTTCTAACTGCATCTTCAAAGCTGTAGAAGCTTTTTGAACCGGCATAAGATTCATCACCTCTCATTATGCCTGCCCATTGCTCGGAACTCATCGCGGAAGTCCCGCTGTCGGTCAGTAAGTCAATCAGCACATCATCGGCATGGAGAAGAAATGGATTATATCCTGCATCTTTAAGAAGCTTTCCTCTTTCTTCTGTTGTTGTAAACCTGATTGGCTCGACGGATTTGATTTTAAAAGGTTCAATTATAGTTTTCACAAAAAGCCTTAGTTGTTATTTACAAAACTTAGAAGTCAAAAATCAAAAGTCAAAGATCAAAACAGTATTGAGTATTGAGATTTGAGTATTGAGCATTTTGCTCAATTTCACGAATTTTATATCTAAATTTTTAACAAATTTCTTATCAAATCTTTATTAACCTCAAATAAACTCAACTAATTTATAAATATTTATAGATAAACAAATATCAAATTTCTTCTTATCCTTACCGCTTACTCCATAAACTGGCAGAGCCAGAACCAAACTTTGGGAATTCGGTTACGGTTACGAAGCCCGTTTCGAATATCGGTAACGTGTATTCTTCGATTTACGTTTTACGTCCAACGATACGGGTTTCATTACCGAATACCGCTAAACCA
>DATKLQ010000577.1:0-5294 GCA_035542335.1 Ignavibacteriaceae bacterium
TTCCAGAAATCGCTGTAAATTGATCTGAAAATATTGTCCCGTTCGGAAGTCCAATTCGGATTCAGCGGGAACGGCCTCATGGATCCAAGCTTAAGTGCCCGGTCGATAGCTACCCAGCACATAATCCTCGAATATAGGAATTCTCTTTTGCCTCCCCTTACTTCCCATATTCCTTCATCAGGGATCCGCCAGTTTTGCGAAAGCCAGTCTATCTGACGGCTCAATGCTTCCCAGAAGCTGAACGAAATTGAATCCACATATTTATTATAAAGATAAACGGAATCCATCAATTCTCCATAAATATCCAGCTGGATTTGATTTTTGGCGTCATTTCCAATTCTAACGGGATAAGATTTTTTATATCCTTCCAATCCTTCAAGAATTCTCTCATTCATTACATTTTCACCGTCGACAGTGTACATTAAATTCAGATTCCCTGCGCTGCCGATGTCCTCGCATTCCTTTTCGACCCATTTCATAAAAGCCGTTGCTTCTTTTTTATATCCCAGGTTAATTAAAGTATAAATAGTAAACGAAGCATCCCGGATCCAGGTGTAGCGGTAATCCCAATTCCGTTTTCCGCCGATATATTCAGGAAGGCCGAAGGTCGGAGCCGCAACTATTGACCCGTACCGGCCGGAGGTCATTAGCTTTAAAATCAGGGATGATCTGTTTACAACCTCACGCCACCGCCCTTTGTAATTTGATTCTGCGCTCCAGTTCTTCCAGTATTTTATTGTTTTAAACAAAGAATCAGTTACAAATTCCGAAATATTCTCAGGCAGCCCGTCTGTTTTATGAACAAACTCAATAATGAAATCCGCCGATTCACCCGGGTTCAAAGTAAATTCAGAATATGCTTCCCCCTTTTCGGTTTTCAGCTCCATACTGCTTACCAATCGTAAAACCGTTTTGTCATCTCCGCTGCTGATGAAGAGCAGCTCTTTTTTATTCTGGAGTTCCATTCTGTGTTCTGAAAAACCGTAGTTGAAAGAAGGGGAACAGCTCATTTTATATTTGGTCGTTCCTTTAATCCCGGTCAATCTTCTGATTAATAAATTATTCTCATTGATGTTCCGGACCGGCATAAAATCGCTCAGCTCGCCTATTCCTTCATCGGAAAGAAACCTCGTCAAAAGCACATTAGTTTCGGGAATGTATAGCTGTTTGTATTTAACCTCTTCTATTCTTGATTCAATACAGAAGTGGCCTCCTTTATTTTTATCCAGGATTCTGGCAAATACAGACGGTGAGTCGAACCTTGGAAGGCACAAAAAATCGATTGATCCATTTAAACAGACTAATGCAACGGTATTTAAATCTCCTATAACACCATAGCTTTCAATTGGCTGATATCCGGACATTATTTTGACTTTAATCTTAAAAAATTGTTTATCAATTAAATGAACTTTTAAATATAATGATGCAAAATGGTTAACAGTTATAATTTGGATCAATATGAGCATTAACACAGCGTGATAAATATTCGGCAGGAAAACACATTAAGAAAGAAGCCCTGAACATAGTTTAAAAGGAAAAATTGATTATGAATGATTCGGAAGTAATTATTATCGGGGGAGGAGCCTCGGGGCTTATTGCAGCAAGGGAGCTTTCTAAAAATAAAAAGAAAGTAATGCTTCTTGAAGGAAGAGAACGCCTCGGCGGAAGAATACATACTTTTACTCCTCAGGGCTTTTCCGGGTCAATTGAAGCGGGTGCCGAATTTATTCATGGTGATCTACCTATTACTTTATCTCTTTTAAAAGAAGCGGGTATTCCCTTTTATAATATTGAAGGAGAAACATACCGGGTTAAAGAGGGCAGAATACGAAAATCGGAAGAGATTGTAGATGGATTCTCAGTACTTGAAGAACGGGTAAAACAGCTTAAGAAAGATATTCCTTTTTCGGAATTTTTGGAAGAGTATCTAAAAGAGGAAAACTTAAAAGAAACAAAAGAATCGGCAGTGAGATTTATCGAAGGTTATGATGCCGCCGATATCAATAAAGCCAGCACATTTGCTTTAAGCGAGGAATGGGGAAGCGAAGGGGTGTCTTCGCCTTACCGAATCGAAGGCGGCTACCAAAAAATTATAGGGTTCCTTTATAATGAATGTATCAAACTAGGGGTTAAAATATTTACATCGGCAATAGTGAAAGAAATTAAACTAGAAAAAAAGAACGCGGAAATTATGACCGGGGACGGGGCTTTGTTAAAATCGAACAAAGTCCTGGTTACTATTCCTGCCGGAGTGCTTAATTCTTCCCCGTCAGGAAAAGCATTTATAAAATTTTTTCCTGAGATAAAAGATAAACGTGAAGCTTTTAATTCAATCGGTTATGGGCCGGTTATAAAAGTTTTTTTTGAGTTTAAGGATGCTTTTTGGGAATCAGACAAAGATACACGAAAGGTTAGCCGGCCTGGGTTCATAATTACAGATACGCTTTTTACGGCCTGGTGGAGTCAGCTGCCGAAAAAAATTCCTTTGCTGACCGGATGGTTTGCGGGGCCTAATGTAGATAAAATGGATCTAAGCAATAAAGATATAATCGGGCAAGGAATTTCCGCTCTATGCAGAATCTTTGACGCAGAAAAAATTTTCGTTCAGAATAAAATTAAGTCTGCATTCGCTGCAAACTGGAAAGAAGATCCTTTTTCATTGGGAGCTTATTCATATGCGACAGTTGAAACGGCGGCATCAAAAAGAATCTTAAACGAGCCTGTTGAAAATATAATATTTTTTGCAGGTGAAGCTTTATCCGAAGATCAATCTATGGGTACGGTCGAAGCTGCGTTTGCCAGCGGACTCGCCGCAGCAAAAAAGATTTTGGAAGCGGATTAGGGCAAATAAATTATAAGATTCCGAATCATCTTCTCTGTATTCCGGTGCATTATCTTCCGACGGAAAGGGATTGACGCCGTAGCCATCCAAGTTATCGATAGTGCCGTCTTCTCTTAATACAATAAGTTCGGAATCATGGCCGAGAGATATTTCCTTAGCACTTTCAATTGCTTTTTCTTTTCTATAATGGGAAGCTAAAATTTCATCGGAGCTTTCTCTTTTAACAATCCATTTGCTGTTCTTTGGCATCACATAAACACGCATGTCTAATCCTTTCTGCTATTATGATGATATATAACCTCCGCCGTTTACATGCAGGGTTTGACCCGTTATATATGCAGAGTCTTCGGAGGCAAGAAAAACGTAAGCCGGCGCAACCTCGCTGGGCTGACCGGCTCTTCCAAGCATCGTATCGGCTCCGAAATCCGTAACATCTTTAAACGTTGACGGAATCAGGGGAGTCCATATTGGTCCGGGAGCTACGATATTAACCCTGATTTTTTCCTTGGAAAGATTTGCTGCAAGCGACCTGCTGAAGGTGGTGATAGCACCTTTTGTAGCAGAGTAATCAAGAAGATGCTCGCATCCCCGGTAGCTCGTAATGCTCGATGTATTAATAATAACATCTCCTTCAGTCATATAGTCAATTGCAGCCTTGGTAATATAGAACATCGCAAAGATGTTGGTCTGGAAAGTTTTTTCCATCGTCTCAAGGTTCAGATCTTTAAGGGTTTCGTGGGGATGCTGCTCGGCGGCATTATTTACGAGTATATTCAATTCTGCAAATTCATCATGGACTTTTTCAACCGCCGTTCTGCAGAACTCTTTGTCACGGATATCCCCTGCAATAAGTAAGCACTTCCGCCCTTCCGCTTCAACTAGTTTTTTGGTTTCCAGTGCATCCTTATTTTCGTTTAAATATATTATTACTACATCAGCTCCTTCCCGGGCAAAATGCACAGCGACAGATCTCCCAATGCCGGAATCTCCCCCTGTAATCAGGGCGACTTTGTCCTTGAGCTTGTCGCTTCCTTTATAATTTTTCCTGATCACCTCAGGTTTCGGCTTCATTTCCGATTGGTGCCCCGGAGGAGTTTGGGTCTGTTTGGGGAAACTTTTCGGTTTACTTTTTGTGGAATTCATATGATTATTCCGTTGCTGAATTAAAGCACTCTTCTGCCCTGGATTAGCCTTATAATGAGAACCACGACGGCAATAATCAGCAGTATATGAATAAAACCGCCCAGGGTATAAGAGCTGACCACACCGATAAGCCACAGCACTAATAAGATTACAAAAATGGTCCAAAGCATATGTCCTCCATTTGATTTTATTTGTTCAAAGATATTTTAGGTGCTACAGCGTTACATTGAAAATTATCACAATGTTGATAATCATTACAGTTCCGAATTACGGTTAGGGATTAATTCATCTTGAAGTTATTTTAAAGTAGATATTTGATTTAGAAAGGAAGAGAACAAAATGAAACCGCTTTGGTCAGGCCTGGTAAGCTTTGGTCTTGTCAACATACCTGTAAAATTGTTCAGCGGATCTCGGAACAATACGCTTGATCTTGATATGCTGAGGAAAGGAGATCTATGTCCGGTCAGGTATTCACGGGTATGCAGGGCAGACGGGAAAGAAATTCCGTGGGATGATATAGTTAAAGGTTATGAGTACAGGGAAGGGGATTATGTAGTGCTGGATAAAGAGGATTTTGAAAAAGCAAATGTAAAAAAGACCAAGACTATTGATATTGTGGATTTTTCAAAGGAATCCGAGATCGACTCTATCTTTTTTGAAAAGCCTTATTATCTTGAGCCGCAGAAATCCGGAATGAAGCCCTATGCGCTTTTAAGGGAAGCTCTGAAAAATACCGGGAAAGTTGCCGTTGCCACATTCGTGATTAGGCAAAGAGAGCATGTAGGCATTATAAAAGCTTACGGCAATCTGCTGCTGCTGAACCAGCTGAGATACCATGATGAGATTAGAGAGCATAAAGATCTTGATCTGCCGGATGCAAAAGAATTAAATGAGAAAGAATTAAAAATGGCTGAAGAGTTGATTGAAAAATCGACAGCCAAATTTAAACCAGAAGAATTTAGAGATACTTATATAGAAGATCTGAAGAAGATAATTGAAGCAAAAGCAAAAGGAAAGAAAATCAGGAAGAAAGGAAAAGAACCGTCGGCAACGAAAGTTGTTGATCTGATGACGCAGCTGAAGAAAAGCCTTAATCGGAAAAAGAGAAAAAGAGCTGCCTGAAATTGAATTAAAATATTTTTTAACTCTCTTTTAACTGGAAAACAGAATCGAGGACTGTTCCGTCAATCCATTTTACTATTGCTGCAACTTTATCTTTTTTTACCGCTGGCTTGCCGGGTTCTCCTCCGCAAATTTCAAAAACTTCATCTCTTAATTCTTTTATGGATTTCAGCGGGAGTCTGGAATT
>DATKLQ010000578.1:0-14919 GCA_035542335.1 Ignavibacteriaceae bacterium
TCCTGAGTCATTCAGGACCGGATAAATAAATCTATCGAGCGGAACGGCAGAAGCGAAAAGGCCGAAGATTATACAAAGGAGAGCTAGCATTCCTGTGGCAATCCATTGATTAGCCGGTGCTTCAGTTACATCATTGTATATTTGAGGTCTTTTCCCAAGGAAGACTGCATGGATAAATTTCATGAAGCTTGCGAGAGTAAGAGCACTGCCGAAAACGGCCAGGAGAATACAGCCAAGCAGCCATAGCTGATATCCATGAGAAAGCCCGGCAGTTTTTTCCAGCAGGCCCTGGTATATCATCCACTTAGAAAAAAAGCCGTTGAAAGGAGGAATTCCTGAAATTGAAAGAGCTCCAATCAATGCTGCAAGAAAAGTTAAAGGCATTTTTTTCCCAAGTCCGCCGAGGTAATCAAGCTCATTCGTCCCTGTTTTTTTCTCCGCTGATCCCAGCGAAAGGAAAAGATCGGATTTATAAATTGTATTGTTTATTAAATGGAATAATCCTCCGGCAAATGCAAGAACACTCCCGCTTCCCACTCCCATTATCATATAACCTACCTGGCTGACGGCATGATAGCCCAGCAATTTTCTTCCGTTATGCTGGATCATTGCCATCATTACGGCGGTAATAACCGTTACCGCGCCTAAGGTTATCAGGATCATATAAATCATCGGATAGACCGAAAAATAAGAAGTAACCATGCGCGCCAGGAGATAAATACCAAGAAGTTTATCTAAGGAAGCCGGTAAAAGCGCAGCGCTTTCTACCGGAGCGTCTTTGCTATAATCGGGAACCCAGGTATGGAACGGAAATCCGCCGGCTTTGGCAAGAGCCGCAATGAGAAGAAATAAAAAAGCGAAATGAGCATATTCGCCTTCTAAATGTATCAATGGTTTATTCAGAGACCAGCCGGTGGCAGGGGAAATCAACCACATTATAATTAATCCCATTAAAAGGAAAGCGTCGCTTCCGCCTATAATTATAAATGTCTTTTTTGCGGATTGAGGAGAATCATGAGTTTTGCCGAGGGTTCCGAACAGGTATAATGTTAATCCTGATAATCCCCAGAAGATTAAAAAGCCTATTGCATTTTCGCTTAGAATAACTGCATTGCAGAATGAAACCGTAAGAGGATATAAAAAGAAAAATCTTTTTTCGGAATCTTTTTCAATTCCTTTTAATGAAAAAATTAAAATAATAAAACTCAATGCTTGAATAAAAGTAACTGCAAAGAGCCCAATCCGGTCTAATGAAAAAACCGGTGCATTGAAATATGAAATTGTTTCTGCAGGTTTCCCGTATAGAAGATAGACTACTATAAGATTAAAAATTAAGCTCAACACTGCAAGAATCTTTCTTATTAATGCAGGAAGAAAGAAGTTAATCAGGGCTATTAGCAAGGGAACAGCTATTAAAAGAAGTAATTCATTAACAATCATTTATATACTCCTCCTGATTTTTTCAGTTTTTTCTCTCGAAAGCGAGAGCAAATCAAGCTTGAAGTTATTTTCATTTTTATCAATCAGCTTAATAGATCGCTCGGTACAGCAGTAGCATGGATCAACTGAAGCAAGTGTGATGAGTGCATCGGCAACAGGAATACCATTGCATGATGCTTTGAAAGTGGGAATATTTACATAGCTCGGTGCCCTTACTTTATGCCGCACCGGCCTGTTTGTTCCGTCCGTTCGAACGTAATGAAAAACCTCTCCCCTCGGTGCTTCATACCGGCCTATCCCTTCTCCTTCCGAAATTTCCTTTACCTTATTGATTATCGATCCGTTTGATTCCGCCAGTTTATTTAAACATTGACGGCAGATTTTTATTGACTCAATTGTTTCAAGAAGCCTGACGACTGTCTTATCGAGAACATCTCCGTTTTCAGTGACAATTTCATTGAACTCGACAAGATCATAAGCATCTTTAGGCTCATCCTTACGGACATCAGTGTGAATCCCGGAAGCTCTTGCCGTCGGTCCGACCGCACAATAATCGATTGCCGCCTGCTTCGTTAAAACGCCTACACCTTTTAATCTTGATTTCAATACCGGATCATCAAGAGCCGCTTTAGCAATCATATTAATTTTCTTTTCTATATCGTCAAGTATTTTGCTCAGGGGTTTTACTTTTTCGGGATTTACATCCTTTGCGACTCCGCCGACTCTCATTATCCCATAATGATTCCTGTTGCCTGAGATTATCTCAAACATCTGCAGCACCGGCTCTCTGTATTTCCAGGTCCACATCCAAAGTGTGTCGTACCCTATGAAATGCCCTGCCAATCCAAGCCATAAAAGATGACTGTGAATTCTTTCCAATTCCCCGATGAGAGTTCTGATATACTTTGCCCGAAGAGGGATTTCAATATTATCCACATCTTCCACCGCATGTACGAAAGCTAGCGGATGCGAAGTCGAACAGATGCCGCAAATTCTTTCGACCAGGTAAATGGATTGAGTAAAAGTCCTGCCTTCGGAAATAAATTCGTGCCCTCTGTGCATCCAGCCGATTTCAAGATCGACATCAACAACCGTCTCTCCTTCAACCCTCAGAGTAAAATATTCTGCTTCTTCAAGGAGCGGGTGGTATGGACCGACAGGTATTACATTTTTATCCATTATTTCTCCTGATTCTAATCAGATAATATTTACTGTTAAAATATTCAATTTATCCAATCTCTGTTTTTAACATCCCTCTTTAATTAGTGCATTGTGTTCGATATTCGTTATTCAAGTTCGATATTCAATATTTTTTCCTTTAATAGGATCAACCGCAGAATGTCGAACACTCGTCAGAGTCCATAGGCTTTGACGGAGTCTACGCCGAACGCCGAATAATGAACGCACTAGCTCTTATTAATCCCGAATCTCCATGGAGTCTTAATTTCTCTCGGGTGATTCCCGGTCAATAAAGGCTCGGGATGCGGATGACCCTCAAAAGTAATCCCGAGCATCTCGGACATCTCTCGCTCTATCCATTGGGCTCCTGTAACAACCGAACAAATTGAGTTCATCCTTGGATTCTTTTTATCTTTCATTGTAACCCTAGGGCAATAATAATCACCCGTTTTATCATGCGAAAAATGATAAAGGACCTCGATTCCTTCATATGTTTCCTGGGCGGTGGCTGTTGATAACCTGCATCCCAATTTTTTGAACAGGTATTCCGATACATCAATTATGTTTTTGTCGTCAACTTCAAAATAGAGCCTGCCCGGTTTTTGATCTTTTTTGCCGATTTTATCATTCATTTCTTTAATAAACTGTATGAAGTTATCCATTAAGCACCTCCACAAGTTTTGCTACTCCCTCAATCATTGCCTCAGGCTTGGGCGGGCAGCCGGGAATGTATAAATCGATCGGTATTATTTCCTCTCTCTTTTCGGTTATATTATAACTGTCTTTAAAGCAGCATCCCGATGCAGGGCATGTCCCCACTCCGACTACAAATATAGGCTTGGGGGCCTGGCTGTAAATATATTTTAATTTCGGGGCCACCTTTTGGTTAATCACTCCGCTTACAAGCAAAACATCGGCATGACGGATTGAACCGACTAGTTTTATTCCAAACCTCTCCAGGTCGTATTTTGGTGTGAGCAGATCAAGTATTTCAATATCACAATTGTTGCAGGGGGAAGCGCTGATATGAAATACCCATATTGACTTTGCGAGCCGCTTGTTGTACCAGCCCATATGAACTCCTGAGGTAGAGTTAAAGTATTATTTAATGTCGAATGCCGAACGCTGAATGTTGAATAATGAACGCACTACCATATATTTACGGCGCATTGTGTTCGATATTCATCATTGGATGTTCGATATTCGATATTCTTTTTCTTTATTCTCGAACCGCAGAATGCCGGACATCGAATGTCGAATAACCAACACACTGCTCAGTTCTTCTAATAACCAAACACAGCCAACACCACGGCAATGATTCCAAGAGGTGCAGCGTACATCCAGAAAAATTTTAAGGCCGTATCTATTCTTATTCTAGGATTAGTATTCTTTATTATTATCATCAACACTACAATCAGCAAATATTTTAGCACACTCCAAAGAATTTCAATTCCTTCAAATTTGAATCCTCCCCAAAAAAGCAGTATAAGTAACAACGGGAAAACTACATAAAGCATTAAATGATTTAACTTCCAGAATGCGAGAGGCGGTCCGCTGTATTCCATATACGGTCCCTCGATAATTTCTGTTTCGGCTTCGGGAATGTGGAATGGAGGCAGGGTCATTTTAGCCTGAATACATATTAGTCCGATTATAAAAGCAATTATTCCCGATGCAGAATTAATCAGCATGCCGTATTCATTTTGGAAAGTTAAAAGTTCCTGAAGCTTGAGATGATATCCGGATTTAACTACAGGGACAAGAAGGATTAGAATGAAAGCAAGCTCATCTGCGAGCAGCAGTTTTATTTCTCTTCCTGCGCCGAGACTCGAGTAAACATTCCCCGTCGATGCTCCCCCGAGAATTACCATAACCGAAAAAATCATCAGCAGATACATTACAACTATAATATCTCCTCCGAAACCTTGACCAAAAAAGAGAGCTGTACCAATCATTGCCGAAACAAGAACAATCATGGCAAACGCAATGAAGGGAGCTAAAACAAATAAAGAATGAATCCCTTCTTTTACGATTATAGTCTCCTTGCCGAGAAGCTTAAAAAAATCGTTGAAGTTTTGAAGAAACGGGGGACCAACTCTAAATTGGAACCTAGCGGAAACTTTACGATCGACCCAGCCAACCGTTAAACCAAGTATGGAAGTAAAAAGCAAACCCGGGAAAACCAGCAGGTAGAAGATCATCTCAACATTCATGTTCTGCCCTCCTTAAATCTCCAATTGTAGCTTTTTATTGCCAAGTGCTCGCTTACAAAGTAAATATTCTTTTCAGGTTCTTCTTTCTCCAAATCCCTTATTTGAAATGAATTCTCAGGCGCGGTTTCTACGCAAGCAGGCTTATAATCGGGATTTTCAGATAACTTGTTTAAGCAAAAATCGCATTTGGAAGTAATGTAATTTATAACTTCGGGAAAGATTGTTCCGAACGGACAAGCAAGCACACAGCTTTTACACCCGACGCACCTCATATTGTATCTCTTGATTGTATTATTTTCCTGATGCTCCAGGGCCTCTTTAGGGCATGCATCAACGCAGAAAGCTTCTTTGCATTGCCTGCAGTAAACCGCAAATTCGGCAACCTCAAGAAGATTAAATGTTCCATTATTCCTTCTATGAAAAAGATACCCGCATTGTATTTTATCCGATGAAACATTTGCGTCTATTAAAGCCGGAATATCTATGAATAGTTTTTTCATTCCCAAATTGCCTCCTCATTTTTTATCCGGTCGTAGGTAAAAACCGGTCCGTCTTTACACGCATAATATTTACCCATCACGCAATGCCTGCACTGTCCGAAGCCGCAGTACATTTTCTTTTCCATTGAGAGGTAAATGTTCTCTTCCTTATAGCCGAACTTTAATAAATCTTTTGTACCGAATTTCATCATTACAGGGGGACCGCAGACTACTGCAGGATTTCCGTCTGCATGCAGCTGAACTTTTTCCAATAATTTTGTTACCAGACAAACATCCTCGTCCCATTCTTCCCCTTCAGGAACCGCATCGACTGCCCTTATAAATCTAACATTCTCATATTTTCGCCATTCCGATACTTCATCTTTATAAATACAGTCTTTGGGAGTTTTAGCGCCGGCACAAAAAGTAATGCTGTTATAATCTTTGTTTTCAGTCAACATTGTAAGAAATAAAGAACGGAGGGGCGCAAGTCCGCACCCGCCGCCAAGAATTAAAACATCTTTTCCTTTAAATTTTTCCAAAGGATAATGCGAACCGAACGGACCCCTGATTCCGAGAGTATCTCCTGCTCTTGCAGTATGAATATACCCGGTAACAAAACCGGTTTTCATAACTGTTACATCGAGGTTATCATTTATATAATGAGAAGAGGATGGAGTAAAAGGACCCTCTCCAATGCCGGGGACACTTAATTCAATAAACTGTCCTGTTTTGAACTGAAGAGGTTTTTCAGGTTTTAGCCGCAGTGTTCTTATAAGCGGCGATTCTTGAATAATCTCATACAAATAACTTGGAATTACTTCGTAAGGATTTTGCATAGCAAATCCCCTGAATTATTGTTTATATTAATTGTTCTGCATTAATGCTCGTATTATGAACCACTTTACGGAAATCTATTCCGGCAGGACAAGCATCGATGCATCTTCCGCAGCCGGTGCATCCCGTTTCGGCGAAATTGCTCGGCATGTAATCGAACTTGCATAAATACCTGTTTCTAAACCTCTGATGCATTTTAGATCTCGGTGTTCCCCCGCCTGCTACTCTTGCATAACCGAACCACTGGCATGAATCATAACTTCTGACCTTGATAAATTCTTCAGATTTTAATTTAGATTCGTCATTGAGAATTATGCAGTAGCAGGTAGGACATATGTTAGTGCATGCTCCGCACCCGACACAGTTACTAGATTCATCCTCCCAGTTTTTCATTTCAACATTTCTAAACCTGCCGTAGTTTTCTTTTCTACTTGAATCTTTATTTTGTTCAATTAATTTTTTCAGGACCTGCTCTCTTTTTTCTTTAATAATCTTTCTTTCTTCATCTGATGAATCCTTAATGCTGAATTCCTTAGTCATCCGATCAACCAGATTCTTTCCTTTTCCTGAACCGACGGTAATTTCATAATACCCGTCAAGCGAAGAAAGATTTAAATCATAACCTTCATCTGCAAATGGTTTTCCATCGACTAAATTGCAGTGGCATGATTCCGTTATTTCATCGCAATCGGCAGAAACCAGATAAGTATTTTTTCTCCATTGATAGTATGCAGGGTCAGTAAAGTTCTCATTAAGGAGAGCTTTATCAAGAATTTGAACGGCTTTCAAGTCACAGGCTTTTACACCGACGATGATATTTAGAGGAAATTTTTCTTCTGCAGGATAAACTTTTTCGCGGACATGGTATAGAAAGTATTTAAGCGGATTAGTGCTGCGGAATGAATTTAATTCTATCTTTTTCCCGGCATCTTTTCCAATTTTTTTTAAATAAAGAACTGAACTTGAAATTTCCTTTTCGGCAACAATTACATTATCAAAATTCGGCAGACTACCGGTAAGAAAATTGAAAAAGTCTCTCTTTCCAATTAACATTCTTACCCTCCCTCTGATTAAAGGAAAAAAGTTTTAGAATGAATTTGGTATTTCTTTGATTGTTAAGAGAGGGGATAAAAGGATTGTTCTTTTTAGTATATGTGAGCCGGATTCTGGGGAAGATCTGCCTGGTGAAAGGGAAATCGATTCTCTGTAAAATTACTGAAATAGTTAGCACCCTTAAGTCCCTCTTTTGATTGTACCAAGAAGAGCCGGAAAAAGAGAAGCTTCTTGCATCCCGTAAAATTACCATATGAAAGTTACTTCCCGGAGGGCTTATTGTCAACTAAAATAGTAAATATCGAACAACAAATGATCATCGAGGCCCGTAGACTCCGGCGACTCTACAAGGAATTTCGAACAAATAACACACTGCTTTTCTATGCATATCGTGTTCGATATGCGATACTGGATGTTCGATATTCGAATATTTATTCCCCTTTTAATTTCGAACCGCAGAACGCTCGTCAGAGTCCGTAGACTCTGACGGAATCTACGACCGAATAATGAAACGCACTGCATTAAATATGCGCCGGCCGCAGCGCAGTACCTTTGAAAGGTTTTCCATTTTCCCTATTTTTGCCCCGCACCCTTAGCTCAGCTGGTAGAGCATCTGACTCTTAATCAGCAGGTCGCCGGTTCGAATCCGGCAGGGTGCACTTTTGGTGCGAATTTCGCACCTTTTTTTTGCCCGAACCTATACCGGTGTCTAATTTCGATCAGGATTGGTTGGTAAAGGGTATAACTATCACTATGCCGGTTTAATTTTGTATGAGAATAAAGTGCATTGCCGGTTAATACTATTTTCTTTTTATTTTATCCATGATCCAAATGTTATCGTAGTTTAATTCAGCACTTCGGAAATGTTCCTGAGCAGTGATAACATTCCCATCGCTGGATAAACTATACCGGACAATATTTGCGGCTTTAAGGTCCTTTCTAAAAATTGTTGAATTAAAGACAAGAGTTTTACTTTCCCAGTAAGCTGAAGAACTAACATTATAGTCATTTCCGGCGGTAATTACTTCATTACCATTTATCTCAAGCTCAATCGAAAAAATATCTTCTTTGCCCTCGAATAAATGCTTTCTTTGCAATCTTAATTTTTTATCCTGATGATCAATTACAAAAATTGTCGATTCCGGGGGTTTAATCTGCAAAGAACTTAATTTTGGATTGAACTTCCAGGTTCCGGTGAAATTGGGCTTTGGCATTCTTAATTATCTCATTTATAAACTCTTATAACGTAAAAATCATCATTCGGGCAGCTTGAATAAAACCGGTATCATAACATCTGCATTTATGCTTCTGCCTCTTTGCCTGCCCGGGGAATATTTCGAAGAGCTGACTAATCTTAAAGCTTCTTCATCGCAGCCATAGCCGATACCTTTCAATATCTTCGGGCAATTCGGAGTTCCCAAAGAATCAATTAAGACTAGAACATAAACTTTTCCTTCAACTTTATTTTGTACGGCAGCGTCAGGATATTTAATCCGGTTTTGAAGATTATCTATACCTCCGATTAATTCAGGCATTTGCTCAATCCATATACACTTTAACGGGCTTGAATTACGAAATTTTTCGCAATCTATCGAATCTTTTTGCGGAAAAATGGTGATGATATAACTGAAAGAAATAATTAAAAATAAAAAATGATTCATAAAGAAAATGTAATAAAATACCATCAATGGGCCGACTGAAGGTTTGGCTTCTTTAATATTAAAAGGAAGTTCTTTTAAATAAAGCCATCCAAAAAATATTTATTTTTAAACCGCAGCGGATAGGATTAAAATGCCTTCAAATTACTTTGGTCCTTTAAAGATCAATTTATAATTTTAATTTAGTTTGCCCTGATCTTTCTTCTTTAGCTTTCAATAAATCGAAAACTAAATCCAAAGCCGTATCAAAAGATTTTAAAGAATACTGATTTACTTGCTCAATACCCCGCTTTTCAATTGAAACACAGTAGGCAAAATAAGTACCTGTATTTGCCAGATTCATTTCTTCACCAAATAACCTGATTTGGTAACCTTTCCTAATAAGCTTCTGAATTCTTTCATCTTTTATCTCCATAATAAACCTCCTTAAATTAGTGTCCATATGTTCACTATAAACATAAAAAGAAAAAATGAATTTGTAAAGACTTTAAATGAATTTCAAAGTTTAGAATATAAGAGAATCAAAGCGCGGAGCGGGAATCTGAACTAATTTTTTTCACCGGAAATCTGCTTTCTTACTCTCATAACCGGATAAGCTCCATTTTTCTTTAAAAATCCGGAGAAATCTCCATATAAAGCTTCATAAGTTGATAAGCCCAGCATTGATTCCGGTTCAAAGGCAAGCACTATCATATTTGAGTGAAGCTGGTTTAAAGGAATGAAATAATAATCTTCGGGGTCGGATATAGATTGGAATGAATTTGTTTCAAATTTAGGACTCGGTATTTTATCTCCTTCAAAATCTATTGAATCAATATTGGTTATGAAAAATTTTTCAATGATATGATCTTTAATCGCTTTGTATGATTCGTATTTAATCTTATGATTATTCAGCATTTGGACAATACCGGAATCTTTTTTAGATACCAAATAACCTTCAGGCTTTTCAATTTCCATTAAAGATTTAACTTCGGAATGATATTCATCTACGGATATAACCGTATCTTTGTTTGAGTAAAGAGATAGCAGTGAAAGCTGAAGCGGCTTATCACCTTTAACATGCTCCATCATTATAACAACTTTTTGATCCTTATTAAATAATTTTTCCCGTTCCTTATGCACCATCGTCTTGATTTCATCCTTATTCCTATAAATAAACTCCAGAAATCCTTCCATAGCAGCTGCCTGTCCTTCTGTTCGTCTTTTGATATTATCTAGAGAGTCTCTTCCGTTTCTGCCTTCAAGAATAAATGAGAAGGAATTCAGGATTGCCATACTCTGCCTGCCGTCATTAATATCAAATGTGCTGTGGCGAAATATATTTTCACCCGGAGGACCTCCCAAAAGATAATTTTGGAAACTGTATCCTTTTTCTTCCAGATATGATTTAATAAAAGGTAAAAACTGATTATTAGAATAATCTCTGATAGATTTGGAAACATTAAGATTGGTGGCAGCCCCGATCTGTTCATCGAAATTTTTTATGTATCCGAATTTCAGCCATTCCTCTCCATATGGATAATATTCATGAACATCCACTGAAGCTTCGGGCAGATACTGATTAATAATCTTATGCAGCCCGATAGTTTCAGGCTGGGTCAGAATCAGATGATTTCGGTTTAGATCCTTGCCGTTGCTATTCTTTCTTACATTTTTTTCGGAACCGTCGGGGTTCATCTGCGGAACTATGATCAGGTTTATTCTTTGGAAAATATAATTCAATCTGCCCCCGGCAATTTCTTTCAATAAAAGCAGGGAGCCTTCTTTGCCGGAATGCTCATCGCCATGCTGCTGCGCAAATATTAATACTCTAATTTTTGATGTATCTTCAAAGTCAGTGCTGGTTATTTTAACCGCCGGTATCTCCCTTCCCTCTACAGATCTGGCAATGAAGCTCATTTGCATAAAAGAATTATCCTTTACCAGCTCTTTTAAAAAGGCAACCAGGCTGTTATAACTTGTCGGGCTTTTATAGTTGTTTTTTTCCAGAGGGGTAAGGGTACCCTGGCAAAATGCAGGGGGAATAAAAGATAAAAACAGAAAAAGTAAAATAAGTTTCATGCCGTAAATATTTTTTTATTTTCCAACAGCAGCTTATCTTGAGTTACGGAATCCAGGTATTCCTCATCCGCTTCAGCTCCGCTTCCGGGTTTTTGAGGAACATCAATGGTGCCGTCAGCATTCAAACTGAAAGGATTAAGGACGATATCTTTTTTAAAATACCTGTCATTGGCGCTTATATCGCCGGGCAATGTAAATCCGGGAAGGCTTGCAAGCTGCACATTGATAGCCCTTCCTATTCCTGTTTCAAGCATTCCTCCGCACCAGACGGGTATATCCTTAGAAAGACAAAAATCGTGAATTTTTTTTGCCTCCGATAAGCCGCCTACCCTGCATGCTTTAATATTTATAACTCTGCAGGCACCTAATTCAACTGCAGCTTCGGCATGCTTTAATGAGACAATGCTTTCATCAAGGCAGAGAGGAGTTTTAAATTTTTTCTGCAATAAGGAATGTTCATAAATATCGTCGTGACCAAGAGGCTGTTCGATAAGAAGCAGATTAAAGTCATCCAGCTCCTTAAGCTGCAGCGCATCATTTAAAGTATAGATGCTGTTTGCATCAACCTGCAGTAAAATATCCGGATAAGCCAATCTGATAGCTTTTACCGGCACAACATCATACCCCGGCTTAATTTTAATTTTTATTCTTTTGTAGCCTTTATCTAAATATCCCTCTATGTTTTTTATTAATTCATTTATATTTTTTTGAATCCCGATGCTGACTCCAACCTCAATTATTTTTCTTGTCCCGCCCAATAATGATGATATACTTTTATTCATCATTTTTCCCCAAAGGTCCCAGAAAGCGAATTCTATACCCGCTCTGGCGATTTTATTGGCCCGTATGGGGGAAAATAAATTGTTTAAGTGTTCAGGGGAAGAGATATTATTTTTGAATAGTATCGGTATAAGAAAATCTTTTTGTATATGCCAGGCGGTTTCGGTAGTCTCCTCATTATAAAACGGCTCAAGTCCCACAGGTGCTTCACCCCATCCAATGACTCCATCGGAATAAATCTTAACTATAATCCCGCTGTTTCCTTTTTCAACCCAGCCGCTTGTTTCAAAGGGTTTAAGGTACGGGAGGAAGATTTTTCTGATCTCAATTTTTTCTATTATCATCGGTAAGAATTCTTTTAATGAATTAATATTAGAATTTGATGCCTAGAGAAACCCTATGGACACTTGGAAGTATATCATACACGGAGTATGCATAATCAAAAGATATTAATGTTCCCGCGAAAGGAATATTTGCCCCGGCGCCAAATGTAAAATCCTCATCATCATAATTGAACTTGTATCCTCCCCTTAGAAAAATTCTATCAAAGAATGAAAACTCCGTTCCGAAATTCAGCCTTTCGTCGTTATCGTTCGGATGAACGGCATCAAGGGCTCCTTTTATCTTAATAAAATCGGCATTATAAATATCAAATCCGATTCCTACTTGGAAGTTAAGAGGCAGGGAATATCCCTCGGTTTGGAGCTTTGCCGGGGTAATTCTGCTTAATGGATAGTTGCTCCCATGCTCATAGTTTACATTTAAATCCGGGCCGTCAAACTTCAGGTCTGCGCCGAAATTCTGCATGCTCATGGCAATTATTAAATTTTGAAAGTCCAGGCGGTACTGGGTACCTATATCGAAAGCAACTCCGTCTGCGATTTCGTTCCAGATATTTTGGGAGATATATTTAACGGTTAAACCGACGCTGAAACGATCGGTTAAGTAGCGGGCAAAGGAAATCCCAAGAGCAATATCCTGTGCATCAAAATACCTGCCTGTCCCGTTTGGAGATTCTTCCGTAGTAATTTCCATTTCATCCGTGCTGAATACGATTAAGCTTGCGGCAAGTACGCCTGCATCTTCTATATTGTAGGCAAGAGATGCAGCATTGAAATCAAAAAGGGTAAACCACTTCATATAAGAAAAATGAGCTTCAACAGATTTTATATTTACAATCCCTGCAGGATTCCAGAAAACAGAAGAGGCATCGTCAGCTAAACCTACGGCTGCCGAACCCATTGCCGAAGCTCTTGCGCCCACAGGTATTTGTAAGAACTGGGCACCGGAAGTTCCAAGATTAGGATTTTGAGAATACAGATAAACTGTAAATAAAGTTATCAGAAAGAAAAATTTTTTCATTTAATAAATCTCCATTTACGGCATTATTTTATAACCGCAAATCTTTCCATATACTCTGAGAAAGAGGTTTTTACGATATAGAGATAGACACCCGGGGCAATTTCTCTTCCGCCTTCGCTCCGTAAATCCCATGGTTCGGTTCCGTTTATAGCATTATGATGGAGAGTTTTCACCAAATCTCCGTCAACCGTAAAAATATAAATTGTACATTCCGGCGGAAGATTAATAAATTGTATCTGGCGCAGAGGCTCTCTTCTTAATTCTCCGTATTCAATTTCATATAAGGACGATGCCATATATGGATTGGGCACTACTTTAATTTTATTCATATTATGAGCGACGAAATTATTATCGACTGAAGCACCTTTCAGCTTAAAACGGAATTTATCTTTTAGCGAAGGAGGTTCAGGTTTTACGGTTTCAACGGAGAATCTATTGCCTGCTGACGGGGGCCTTGCAGGATCAAATTCAATCATTCCTTCAATGCCGTTGAAGCTGAATGATTTTAAATTATATAAGGTATCAAATTCTGCAACAAGGCCGGTATCTCTTATGGATAAAGAAACAAAAGGAGTATTGGAAGCATCCCGCCCGTTCCCTTCAACGGTCACAATGTAGAGGTTATTTTTGACGGCAGCTTCATTTTGAACATTGAAATTAATTTCGATATTATCCGTCCCTCCGATTCTGCTTACGCTCTTAATGATATCCGGAGGATTGAGAGTAAAAATAATCCCGTCGGCTGTAGCCTGATCTTTCCCGAATGATATCGGCCTCGGATGAATTACGGTATCTCCGGCAGAATTAATTGCATAAACAGCAAAGCTTAAAGTGATCAAATCGCCTTTTTCAGGCCTTTTGTCTGCAGGAGTTCCCGCCGAATCAAACATCTGGATTGTGATATTATGCCCGGGTATTACTAAGGATCTTCCGCCTATGGGGTAATTATATCCGTCCTCTCTTCCAATCAGCTCCCCTGTTGAAAGATTAAGAATGTTAAAATTAGAAGATGAAGTGAATTCTATTCCGTATTTAACCGGGTTGGTTTTAAGAGAATCCGTGATCATATAAGACACTTTTGTAGTGAAATCACCCTTCTCTTTTTTAGCAACATATGAAAACCCGATCTCGTATTCGGTTCCGGCAAGAGCTTCATTGTCAATCGGATTAATATTAAGCAGGTAATTCGTCGGAGTTTGATCGGTTCCGGTATATACAACAGGTTCAGACGACGGCTGTTCCCTGCCGGTGGCTTCTGAAGCCGGAACGATCGCCACCGTATTGATTGCGTCTATAGTATTTCCCTTTGGGCTTTCCAAACTGGCAATATCTTCAGTCCCGCGATCGAAAGCAGTTATTGTATACCAATATTCGAATCCGTTAGTAACTGTTGTATCGGTAAAGCTGTATTGAATGCCTCTGTTTGCCCCGGTAGTATTAACTAAATCGAATTCCGCCAGCTGAGTCCAGTTAACACCTTTATCCCTTGTCCTGTAAATTCTATAGCCTTCAAAGTCTTGTTCGCCCGTAAAAGGATCAATACTTCCTTCGGCTTGATCATCCCAAAAAAGAATTGCCTTTTTATCTTTCCCGATGCCGGAAAGGATTGGTCTGACCGGCGGTTTGGCTAGCTCGAAATTTCTATCCATTGCCAGGTACGCCTGATCAACGGCAGCAATAAGTTCTTGATAGGTTTCCCCTGCAACTAATACGGTAATAAACGTAAGAGTATCTCCTGAATTTAAGGAATAAGGCCCGGAGGAGATATTTGCCAATAGGTCAATACCTGAGGCAGGCAGAGTAGCAGGATCATCAAAGTGGATGGAGCCGGCAGTCCCCGGGTGAAAATATCTTGGG
>DATKLQ010000579.1:0-10021 GCA_035542335.1 Ignavibacteriaceae bacterium
TGGTTATCCTCTCTTAAATTCGGCTGCAGAAAACCTATCTCGACTTCCGTCTTCACAATATCGGCTTTTAATTTTGCCGCGGCATCAATTGCAGCACTAACCTGCTCGGGAAGAGATATAGTCTTATTTTTTTCCTGGAACTGCATTAAAGCCAACTCTACCGAATCAAGACGGGTCTTAGTGGTAACCAGCTGCTCTTCGATATACTGCCTGGCCTTTTTTGCTCTCGAAGACAATTTTTCCCTATTAATTATGTCAAGCGCTTCAACATAGGAGTTTGAAAGGGCGGCAGAGAATTTTTTCACGGAATCTATATTATCGAACAGCATCGGGACGAGAGATGTTTTTACTTCAACATCAAGCTTAACTATTCCCTCCTTGGTAATTTCTGTATTAAGATTCTCGCTTAATTTTTTTGCTGCTTCATATAAATTATTAGTATGGTAATAGCCTGTAAGGTTGTGTTTCTTTACAACATATAAGGCAGCGGAACGGCTTTTTAGAATTTCGGCAAAAAGCTGGGAATTAGCATTCGATGCACCCTCGGTAAGCAAAGAAGAAAGATCCTGACCCGATAAAAGAGTACCCAAACCGATTACCTGGTTATCTTTTTCCGGCGGAAGTATGGATATCGGCGATTCGTATGTTACAGGATATATAAAAAATAGGATCAAAAATAAGAGCGATGCTGCAAAAAAAGTTACCGTTAAAATTTTTCTCCGGTTAAATAATACTATATGAATAATATCGTTAATGCTCATAGTTCACCTCGTAGCAATGATTACCGCCACTGTTGCAGCGACTACTGCCGCAACCTGGCCCAAAATTGTAAGTACGTTTGTAAATACAACCCAAAACTTAGGTCCCGGGGTTTCTTCAGGGATCCAAATTGTATCTCCCGGTTCGAGGGAATCCACGTCATCTGCATAGACCCATTCCTTGGTTTTTGCTTTAATTACTCTTACCTCACCTTCAACGGCACGCCAGCCGAAGCCGCCGGCAAGCTGGATATAATCATCCACGGTTAAACCTTCTTTATAAATTATATTGCCTGGGTTTACCACCTGGCCGAGAAGAATTATATAATTTTTTGCTTCAGGCACGGTAATGACATCTCCTCTTTTCAAAGTAACATCTTCCAAAAGATTATTATGAAGAAACAATTCCTCAAAATCCACGACAACTTTTCCAATATGCTGGCGGGATTTTGCCTTAAAATAATCATACTCATCATCAGTCATATTTTCACGGGGAATTATCTTTAATCTTTCAAACTCGGGATCTTCTCCCGAAATTCCTTTGCTCCTTACAAGGGAAGCCTCCGTAAGCGAAGCATTCTCCCTGAATCCCCCGGCTTCCTTAATTATTTCGCTTAATGTTGTCTTATCCTCAACAATTTTATAATAGCCCGGATACTTAACATATCCTTCGATTTTTACCGATTTATCAATAAAATAATCGGGAATTTCTCTAATCAAAACTAAATCCCCGAAATGCAATTTCGTTCGATCATTCTGTAACTGCTCAAGAGAATAATAGAGGCTTTTTTGATCTTTGCCGTTCAGATCAAACCTGACTATTTCAACAGAATCTTTCCTTGCCCTTGCTAATACGCCGCCGGCAATTTCAATTAAGTCAAATACCGATTCTCCCTCCACAAATTCATATGCCCCGGGAAACTTAACTTGTCCGCTTACGGAAACAATCTTGTCAACTTTATCAATAAGGACGATATCGCCCTCCCTGAGCAGGGGATTTTGCGAGCGGTCCCCGAACCTGAAAAACTTAATCAGGTCATATGAAGATTCCTTCCCTGATCTGGCTTTAATACTAATATTTCTGAAATTGGCAGTTTCATTGAGGCCGGAAGATGCAGAGATAAGGTCAATCAGCCTGGAGTTGCCGGGTAATGTAAAAGAGGAAGGTTTTTTAACGTTGCCTACAAGCGAAATCCGGATATTCCTGAAACCCACAAGAGAAATAAAAACAGAGACATTTTTATAATAACGGTTTATCTTATCTTCTATTTTTTCTTTAGCGGCGGCAAGCGTTTTATCTTTTAAATCTACTGCGCCGACTTTCGGAATATATAAAATTCCTTCCTCGTTCACGGTAAGAGTAAAATAAATCTCTTCGACTCCGGATATGGAAATAAAAATCTTGTCGCCCGGACCTGAAATATATTCTTCCGGATCAATGCTCCCTTCGGTAGCTTCCGGCTGGATTTCGCTCAAACGGTTTTTCAAAAGCAATGAATCGGAAAAATCTATGAATGATCTTTCTTTGTAATCCGGGAAATTCTGAGCGGATAAGGAAACATGCAAAAGGAATACAGTAAAGAATAGAGCCAATGCAGTTTTCATTATGTCTAAATCACCGAACTGAGTGGACATATCCGGGGAAGTATCATGGTTGTTCCTGCCGGTTTTTCCCGGTACAAATTCAACAATTTATGTAGCTCTGTTTTTTATTCCGTTAGTAGGACGGGCATAATAGTAATAATACTTATAATAAGAGCCGTAGGTAGTTCTGTAATTAAAATTATTAAGTACAGTGCCGATGAATGAAGATGAACCGCTTTTCATTAATTCAACCGCTTTCTCCATTAATTGCGATTCGGTAGTGTCGGCAGAAACAACAAGTATAGATGCGTCTGCAAGTCTGCACAAAATTTCCGAGTCAGTCACAGCAATTATCGGTGCAGAATCGAGCACCACGAGGTCAAAAGATTTTTTCATATCTGCGAGAAATTCCCTCATCTGACGTGATTCAAGCATTTCCGAAGGATTGGGAGGAATTGTACCGGCAGGGATATAATAAAAATTATCAATGCCCCCGCTATGAACAATATCCTCGAATTTTACCTGTTTGAAAAGATAATCGATGAGGCCGGGGATCCTTTCAGCATTAAACACATTATGCAGCCTTGGCTTTCTTAAATCACAGTCTATAATTAAAGTTTTCCTATTGGCCTGTGCGAAACTGCCGGCAAGGTTCACGGCAACCGTAGTTTTTCCTTCCTGCTGCGCTGCGGAAGTGATCAGTATGGTTTTTATTGCATCGTTATCAATCCTTGAAAACTGTACCCTGGTTCTAAGAGCCTTGAATGCTTCGCTGGGAACCGAATCGGGTTTTTTTGCGACTATAAATTCATAATCGTTTTCGCCGTTCGTCTGCGCCCCCTCAATATGGGGTATCCAGGAAAGGACATTGATATTTCTTTTTTCCAAATCTTCAGGAGATTTTATAGTGGTATCAAAATAATTTTTTATAAATACATATCCGAATGCAATGGCTGAGCCGATGACTAAACCGATTATTATTATTAAAAACCTGTTTGGCTTTGAAGGGGAAGAAGGTATCCGGGCATTGTCGATTACAAGAACATTGCCCGGCTGGGACTGCTCATTAATCACTGCTTCCTGGTACTTTTCCTCAACCAGCGTATATAATTTTTCCAGCGCTTCCCTGTTCCTTTGAAAGCCTGCCAGCTCAATTGAAGTTTTCGGGAGCTTGTTAAACCTCTGATCATATTTACTAACTATTGCTTCCAGCTCCTTCAATGAAATCCCGAGAGACTGGTTTTTTATTTCTTCCTCGACAATTTTCTGAGAGAGATCTTTTACTTCCTCAGGACTGCTGGCAAATATCCCTGCTTTAATTATATTGGTCTGCTGATCGAGCTTATCTTTTAAATCTTTAATTTTTTTGTCATAATCTTTAACTATGGGATCTGTATTCACTTCGGGAGTTTTACTTGAAATCGCCAAATCCTTGTTCACTTCCAGTTTTGCAAGCTGTTCCTGGAGAGTTTTTAAATAGGTTTCAGATGAAACACTCTTCAGGTAATCTGCAAGGCGCGGATTCTGCTGGGCAAGCTCCTGCTTAAGCTGATCAAGAACCTTATCGGAAGCCATCAGATCAATTTGAATCCCGTTTTTCTGGGCTTCGAACTGCGATAATTGTTCAATTAATGAAGTGGCCTGCGCGTCGAGGGATACAATCCCTCCCTTTTCCTGGAATGATCTCAGTACTTCTTCGGCTTCCTTCAGCTGCTCAAGCTTTTCATTTCTCTGATCATAAAGGAAGTTTTTAATAAAAGTCAACTGATTCCGGTTTATATCCAGGTTAAGATTTTGGTATTCATTTGCATAGCAGTTTGCAATCAGAGCTGCTTCATAAGGAGAGGGAGATTCCGCCGTTATTTCAATTATATCCAGCCCTCTTTTCTGATTTACTTCCGAACTGCCAATCAGTAACCCGGCAAGATCGGAAACAGGCAGAACATCAACCGCAGGCTTTTTTTTCTGATCAAGGATTAGGAAAAAATTCTTTTGGTTTTTTAATCTTTTCACGGAATCAATAAGCGCTGCGGCAACTCTTTCCCTTGTATTGTAGCTTTTTATTATTTCAATTTCATTGGCAATAAACCTGTCGCTCCCGTATTCGTTGAAACCGGGGATTAAAGGAGATTCAAGGATATTCCCCTGCGGTTTGGAAACTTTTAAGATTGTTTCGGCTCTATATATGTCGCGGGCATTTACGGCATACAGCACAGCCACAATTAAACTGGTCACTACAATTAAAACAACCGGCGTAAGATTATACCGGATTAAATTGATGTAATCTTTAAGAGAGGAAGTTTCGAAATCTTTAGAATCGATATTGTTATTATTGTTTTCACTTTTCATATCCGGGCCTTGTCACTTAACAATATTTAAAATAAGAATTGATAAAGAAATTAATGCGGAAAAAATGGATAGACCAATAGAAAGATAATCTTTAAAATACAATCTCGGTTCACCCGGCACTATTAAAACATCTCCAGCCATAATTTTAACAGGCCGGTTTACCGACTTTACATCATCTTTCCAGAGAAGATCCTCATAAGGAACTTCAATAATATTCTGCGTAGAATCGGGTTTCATTCTCATGATCTTCAGTTTATCCAGGTATGAGTCTTCCGTAGGGCCTCCAGCTAAAGAAAGAAGATCATTTGCATTGCTGTAAATGGGGATGATATATCTCCCGGGAAACTTTACAAAACCCCAAACGGAGACCTTAATATTTACCGAAGTGGGGTCCGAATAGTCGAAAAAACCTCCTTGAGTCTGCCTGAACTGTCCTAAGCCGGTTCCGATCTGCACTTCATCTTGTGAAAACATCTGGGTTGAAAGAAAAAAAATTAAAGAAGAAAAAACGGGCAAAAAGAGTTTCATTTACTTATGATTTTTTAATTAACGAAATTACCAAATTATACCGTTACATCAAATACAATCTTTAGTGGGAGGAACTCTTTAATGTTACTTTTCTTAAAGTAATTGAACTAATCAGAAACCCGAGCAGGGGCCCAATCAATAAAAGAAGAATTAAGTAAAGAGAGATTTCCCTGAGAATGACTTTAGAATAATCAATCCCCTGGATGTAATGAATAAAAAGCAATATTAATACAGAAGATATAATGCTTGAGAAAAAACCTATCCATACTGCATTGAGAATTACAGGCATTTTAATGGACGACAATTTAGCTCCCACCAGTTTCATTGTCTCTAGTTCCTCAGCTTTAAAGCCGATAACCAGTTTAACGGTGCTGTACACGATATAAACGGCTATAAAAAATATAACGGCTGTTCCGGTAAAAAGATATTTATTAAAATCGTTTAGGAATGCAAGGAGTTTATCAATAAAATCGGATTTATATTTAACCTCATCGACACCTCTGAGCCCGGCAATTGATGAGGCAATTTTTTTTATTGAATCTTTCTGAACATAGGGATCTTTTAAAACCAGTGCAAAAGAAGCGGGAAGAGGATTATAATCAAGGAGCTTCCTGAAATCTTCCCCCGTTTCACCGATAAAAATTTCTGCTGCTTTGTTTTTATCAATAAATTTAATCGAACCGGTATATTCTTTTGCCTTCAGCTTAAGTTCGAGAGAATCTAAATCTATTGCGGTAATACTATCCTGGACAAATATATTTAAATAAACATTTTTCTTCAGTCTCTTTTGAAACTCGCCGGCAATATAAAGTGAAAAAAAAGAGGCTGTAATTAATATGACTGCGATCGACATTGAGATTAAAGAGAGGAAGAAAGAAGATCTAGCCCTTTTTATAGATTTAAGAGATTCCCGGATCCAAAAAAAAATCATTGCAGTTCAAGAAAATATTTTTGCTAATAATAAATCTCCGATTATTTATAAGCTGTTCGATTCGTCCACCCACCTGCTTATCTGCCATTTCCCGGTCTGAAGATTTTTCTTCAGGGACATATTTACTTTTCCATAAGCCTGGAGAGGCAAATCGGATGAATTCAATGTTACAGTCAGATTAAATGCACGGATTATGGTTGCATTTGATGAATCCGCGGATGAAGCGGAGATATTATTCCAAATCAGGTCTAAACGCTGCGAACTCTGAAACAACCGGTATGTAGTCCTCATTTCTTCATCTCTTCCCCACGAATCGTCGAACCCGCGATCATAATCATGAAATGTAAAAATGAAATCGGGCGCAATAAGATCGCTGTATATCAGCGTATCCCGGAAAGTATATGCATACTGCATGTTCTGAAAAACGCCTTCGGGAGTTTTTAAGTCGGAAATAACCGAACTGTTTTCGTCGCTTTCGTCGAATGAAGGGGAGAATGGATTAGTGCAGCCGGTAAGTAAAACCAGAGGGATTAGATATATAACCTTTCTCAAAGGCCAAGGAAATTTCAATGAAGCCTGCCTTTCAGTTCGCTCCAGCTGGGAGAGCTTGTACTTTTTATATCCTGCCAGTAATAAATAGACCAGACCGAATTAAGAACCATTTTAAAGTTTAGGTCGCCTTTAAATTCATCCGGCAAATTAGGGTCCTCGTTCGGTAATTTTAATGTGTAGGAAGCGGAATAAAAAGCACTATCACTTCCTTGCTGCGAAAAGGACTGATTTGATAGATCGAGCAGAATCGATCCTCCTTCCTTTAATTTTGATATTGCATTCTCAAAATAAAATCTCTCATCCTGAAGGCTCCATCCCTGGGCCAAATCGGGAAACTGGGATATTGCCCCGCTGGAAGGAGAAAAAATGAACTGCTTACCTGTAAGAGTATCTGAAAAACACGCTATATAATTTTCACTGTTTTTATCTGTGAATGAATTAATAAGATTGAGTATCAGACGGTCTATTGTAGTTGCCGGCTGAAAGTCGGATTTTGAAGAAACGGGAGGTTCTGCCGGCCTTGATTCGAACAAATCGCAGCGCATAAAAAGAAGAGCCAGGAGCACAAAGAAAATTCTTTTCATACATCTAAAAATAATATATCCGCGGGATCTTTCTAAGTAAAAATATGTATCTTTATTTAAGTGGAAGAGTTCAGTTCTGGATTCTGGATTCTGGATACTGGATTCTGGATACTTGATAAAAAATCAAAGTAATAAATATCCAGCATCGAGTATCCAGCATCAAAAATCAGTTAACAGAATCTGTTTTACTATCAAATCTCAATTCTTGATATTACAGCCCTTCCGATTGTAGCCTCATCGGCGAATTCCAAATCGCCCCCCACAGGGAGTCCGCGTGCTATTCTTGATACTTTTATACCGAGCGGTTTAATTAATTTTGCCAAGTATAAAGATGTTGCTTCCCCTTCCGTATCCGGGTTCATTGCAAGAATTACTTCAGAAATCTCTTCTGTTTCGAATCTTTTAATGAGCTCTTTTATTTTTAAATGTTCGGGGCCGATTCCGGTTAAGGGCGAAAGCACTCCTCCTAAAACATGATAAATCCCGTTATACTCGTGGGATTTCTCAATTGCAATTACATCGCTTGCCTCTTCAACAACACAAATAATTGACTTATCTCTTTTACCGCTTTTGCAGATTTCACACAGCTCCTCCTCCGAAATATTGAAACATTTTTTGCAAAACTGCAGTCTTGATTTAAGCTCTTTTATAGCCTTAATCAGGCTGTTTACCGATTCATCATTGCATTTGAGAAGATAAAGAGCAAGTCTTTGAGCTGTTTTTCTTCCGATGCTGGGAAGTTTGCTGAGCTCTTCGATTGCCGTCTGTAGAGGTTCGGCTATCTGCAATTTTATAATCCCGGAATATTTAAGCCCGGAGGGATCATTCCCCTTGTCACTTTTGCCATTTCTTCCTCAGCTTTTTTTGCAGCCGACTGGATTGCTTTGTTCACGGCGGCAACAACCAAATCTTCAAGGATATCCTTTTCCTCCTGTTTAATGACTTGCGGGTCAATTTCTATCGATATTATTTCTCTATGACCGTTGGCGGTTGCTTTAATCATTCCTCCGCCTGCCTCTTCGGTAATGGTCAAATTTCCAAGTTCTTCCTGCACTTTCTGCATTTCTGACTGAATTTTCTGCAATTGTTTCAGCATTCCCTGCATTCCGCCCTTCATCAACCTCCTCCAGTCTTTAAATTTTTATTCTAATTGTTTTAATTATTCTACAAATATAATATATTGGATTGACATTATACACTTAACTTTTATAATTTCTATTGAACAAAAAATAATTAAACTATTGTGGAATTAGAATTTAACAACAACCGTACTCTCTACGAAGAGCTGTCCCGGAAGGACCTTCCGGTAGATCAGCTGGATTACACAATTGTTGAATATTCCGGTAATTTCGAAGAGAATGGGAAAAAGAAACCAAAAAACAAAATAATGGGAGAAAAGTTTGCCCAGATAAATTCTTTCTTTTTTGATTATCTAAAGGAATACCATATTCCCTCGGCATTCATTAAAATTTCAAGTAACTCGAAGCTGAAATTTTTCAAACATGAACGTCTCCCCTTTTCAGTAAAAATTTTAAATATAATTGATAAAAGAACTGCCAAAATTTTTGCCAGGAAAGAGAATGAACCCCTTCAAATGCCGGTAGTGCAATTTCACTACTGCGGAAGCAAGGATAATATTATAACCGAAAGCCATTTGCTCTCCTTCAATATTTGCACAAATGAGGATCTGAAAATTATTTCCCGGATTTGTTCAAAAGTCAATGCTGTCTTGAGATCATTTTTTGAAAGAAGAAGTGCGGTGCTTGCCGAAGTCGATTGTTATTTCGGCAAGAATGACGGAAAAATTTATCTGGTTGACGATTTTACACCAAAAAGCATAAAAATACTCCCGGCGGATAAAGAATCTCCCTGGATAAATCCATACAAGCTTGACACCCCTAATGCAATTAAAAAATATGTAGCTCAAATTCATAATATGCTAAGCACATAGGATGTTCACAAAATACGGGTATACGACTCTCGGAATCATCTGTATAATTGCATTCATCATCATCAGCGGAAGTTTATTTCTAAATAATGCTTTTCTTAAGAGCGGGATTATTGTTATAACCATCATCCTAGTACTCCTGACGTTAAATTTTTTCAGAGATCCGGAAAGGATTATTCCGGCCGGGGAAAATCTTCTCGTTTCTCCCGCCGACGGAAAGGTACTATTCGTAAAAAATATTTTGGATAATATCTTTATAAACGGCCCTGCCAAGCAGGTTTCGATCTTCATGTCCCCATTGAATGTTCATGTAAACCGGATACCGATTGACGGAACCGTGGAGTATTTAAAATACCATGAAGGGAAATTTATTGCTGCTTTTAAAGATAAATCATCCGAAGACAATGAGAGGGCGGAATACGGAATAACGAGCAGATACGGCAGAGTATTTTTCAGGCAGGTTGCCGGTTTTATTGCAAGAAGGATTATTTATGAGCTCAAGCTTGGGGATAAAGCCGCTAAAGGGGAAAGATTCGGAATGATAAAATTCGGGAGCAGGGTCGACGTTATTGTGCCGGAAAAATGGATCGAGAAAGTAAAGAAAGATGAAAAGGTATTTGCCGGTGAAACAATTCTTTTTGAATATCCTTTAAAATGAACAGGTTCAGGATTACCCGTTCGGTTATTCCCAATCTTTTTACTGCATTAAACATGTTCTGCGGTTTTCTTTCAATCATCAGCTCGAGCGAAGGGAAATATATTTCTGCTTCATGGTTCATAATTGCCG
>DATKLQ010000580.1:0-9211 GCA_035542335.1 Ignavibacteriaceae bacterium
CAATTAACAATTAACAATGAACAATTAACAATTGCTCAGTAAAAATAGTATAATATTGATATTTGTTCAATTTATTCAAAAACTTCATTGGTCTTATTTTAAAATCTCATTTATATGTAAGAGAAAGCAATCACAACTAAATTAGATTTAAATGCAGATATTATTAGCGGGTTTATTGGAGGATTTTCAGAATGAAAAGATTCGGCAGATATAAAAGCAAGATAAGCATTTCTCAGTATTCAGGAAAATTGTACATCGACCCGGTTTACGGTATTGAGCAGCCTTTAATGAAGATTAATTATGCTATCTTTTCCAGCAGGTGGGATATCGAGGAGCTGCCGGAGGATAATGTTTTAAAGATTATACACCGTGACAGCGGAGACAGCATAAGTATCGCTTTTAATTCGCTTAAAGATAGAATCAATTTTGTCAAGTTAATTTATGCATCTAAACCTGTTAAGCAGATCGGAAAAGGAATGAATCTTGAAAATTATGCAAACCTTCACCTGAAACCGAAAAAAGAACGCTTAATCGATAGAATATTTACTGCTGCCAAGGGAAATTAAACTGCTTCCATCATATTGCTAATCTACTAAATCTGTTGAATAATCCAACATGAATCATTCTCTCAAAAAGAGATTGAATCTCTTCCATCAGTCTCAATAATCAATTTTATTTTGATACAGTTTATATGGCATAGCTCTTGCCTCTTGGTGTACGAATTGACTTCTTCATTAAATACTGCCAGGATGGGAGACTTTACAGTTAATCTTGATTAGGAGGGAGTTTCTCATTCATGGCAGTACCATTTTCCCGCTGAATTTCTTTTAATCAATAATTTTTAAGCGCCTTAAAATTTCACGTGTAATTAATTCCCTTGCGTCTGCATCCCCATCTTTTTTAATATCAATATTGTTTACAAAAAAGTATAAATTTTTTTCAGGTTTAGCCGTTTCTACGTAGCCCACATACCATCCCACTTGTTTGTCAAGCCGCATACCCCACCCGGTTTTAACGCGCAGAATATAATTTTCATTTTGTTCCAATATCATTATTTCTTTTACTATATCCATCGTCCGTTTAGAAAAGGGGAGGGAATCTTTATAAAGTTTCACTAAAAATTCTATCTGTTGAACCGGAGTTATTCTCAAATCACCCTGGAGCCAGAATAAGTCAATTCCGCCGTCAATATCTTTATTCCCGTAGCCTGTAAGATTTATGTATTTCCGCATTCTTTCATACCCGATTCTCCTTGCTATTTCTTGATAAAACCAGACTACTGAATTCCTAAATGCCGTCCGCATATTATGATCTCTGTTCCAGCTTTCAATATCCCTGTGAACGCCGTCCCATTTTATAATTTCATTTTCATCTTTTACAGCTCCGCATTCAAGACCGGCGAGCGAATTAAAAATTTTGAATGTAGATGCAGGTATATATTCCGAATCGATTCTTTCCTTGTTATAAACCAAATATTTATCCGAATTAAGATCATACAGCAGGAAACATCCATATATATTTTTTTCTTTGTAGAATTTCTCCCAGTCTTTATGCTCTTCAAAAGAACGGTTCTGTGCAGAAGAGAAATTCCATAAGGATATCACGAAAACAATGGTTAACAGCTTCATATTTAACCTCAATTTTTGTTATTGTTTAAAGGAATCTTGGAGTATTGGAGCAATAGAGCATTGAGCAGAATATTGGAGTAATAGAGAATTGGATCTTTGGATGCATCATTCTTATTAATTTCAAAAAAAATATTTCCCTTTCGAATTTTTGCTACTCATTATCAGTCATTATAAATCATTCATTATTAATTTATTCATTCACTCATTCATTCAATCATCCATTCATTCACACTCCTCCATTATTCCAACATTCCATTATTCCAACATTCCATTACTATACTCCACTACTCCATTTGCTTTGAAATAAATACCGCATTCTTCGGTATTTCAGGTCTCACAATCAGAACTTCCTCACGCATAAGGGCGACTTTTCCCGGCTCCATTCCTTTCTTTTTAATCACATATTTTTTTTGAGTGAAAGACACGGGCGCAAGTCCTGATGTCTTTGCTTTACTGTGAAATGCTGCAATAGATGCCGCAGCCTTCAATATATTCTTAGGAATTTTTTGAGATGGATTTTCGGCTTTTAAGACTAGATGTGAACCGGATGCACCCCGCGCATGAAACCAGTAATCATTCTGCTTGGCAAATTTAAGGGTAAGCAGATCATTATTTGCACTGTCCTTTCCGACATAAGCATGATAATTTCCTTCAATAATATAATGTTTAAACTTTTCCTTAAGATCATCTTTTTCGGAAGGAGATTGAGATTCTTCCTTTATCTTCAGCTCTTTCCTAAGCTTCTTAAAACCATCTAAATTATTCTTCTCTTCCTCCAATGATTCCATCTCTTCTTTTTTCTTCATTAATTTCTGATGTTCAATGTTAAGCTCTTTAAACATCTGTTTTGACTTTTCATAGCCTGCTCTTTCTTTCTTTGCAAGATCAAAATAATGATTAATATTTCCCTGCGGCGGGAGCTCTTCATTCAACTTAATTTTAATAAAATTATTTTCATTATAGATATCTTCCAGTTCAGCCTCTTTCATTCCTTTCTTTAAAGATTTTAAATTAATCAGCAGAATATTGCCTTTCTTTTTGTATTCTTCTTCTCTGCTTCCTCTTTCCAGGAAGGTTTTAATATTATTTAATTTGCCGCTTAACCGGGCCAGTTTTTTCTCAATATTTTTTTTAATCAAATTTTCATTCTTTATAACCTCGCCAAGATATTGTTTCCTGTTCAAATAGAAATTTACCGCATCAATAAGCGTATCGAACCTGGTTATTTCCCATTCTGAAAATAATTTAAATGTATCGGCCGAGAGCTTAATCTCCTTCGTATCCTTATTAATAAAAACTGAAGGTTTATTTTTGCTTATTTCAGTTATTATTGTATTTAATTCTTCAAAAAATTTTTCTTTTGATTTATCACTTTCTCTAAGCTTAATTTCAGATAAAATTTCACTGCCGAAAACAGGGAATCTTTTCTTAATCTCAATTATAAAATTTTCACTACTAATCGAGTTGAAATTAAAATGATTTTCCAGGTGAGGAGAGATGAAACTTGTCTTTTTTACTTCTTCATCAAATGAAAATAAAAAATCACGTTCGGCTTTTTTAAAAGGAATAACATCTCCGGAACCGGGAATTAATATCGCATTGGTAAATTTTCCTCGTATTAAAAAATAAACGGAAGCTTTTTCAAAATTAAATCTTATAACGCGGTCAAATTCGGCAATCTCTGCGGAAATAAATTTTGAAGGAAAATATTCTTTAAAGAAATCAATGGTATTTTTTCTTGCTCTTGTAAAATTTTTCTTTAAAGACAAATAGGGAGAGCCGGGGTTTGAAGAGATCTCAATGAATTTACCGCCGGTTTGAGAATCCCCGGGTGAAAATTGAATTATTAATTTATCTTTTTCCTGGGAGAAAACCGACTGGGCTCTTAAGCCGGTGAGTTCATTCTCTGCTTCAATTAAAAAACGTTTTAAGAAAAAATAATTTTTAAGCATCGATCTAAATTAAGCGATTTTTTTGAATTGGAGGAAATAGGGGAAAGGGGTATAAGGATATAAGGGTAAGGAATAGTGATTCATTCTCTTATTTTCCCAAATGACCTAATGCCCTAATAACATAATAACCTGTAATCCCTACCCTTTTGGGCTTATGCCTGATGTTTTAATATATTTAAGTATATAAAAATTAAGGAATACTTGTTGAAAATATCGGATTATCTTTCGATGCTCAGGAATGGATTTCAATCTTCCTTCTGGGTAGCAAACATAATGGAGCTTTTTGAACGCCTGGCTTTTTACGGGCAGCAGATCATTTTTATGATCTACATGCGAAACAGGCTGGGCTTCAGTGAATCCGAAGCCGGGCAGCTTTCCGGAATTTTCGGCTTCATGTTCTACCTGCTCCCTGTTCTCGGCGGAACACTTGCGGATAAATGGGGTTATAGAAAAGCCTTCAATACGGCCTTTACAATACTTGCATTGGGATATTTTTTAATCGGTTCCGTGGGCATGAATGCATTTTCCGGAGTTTACGGAGGACTGGATCATTACTGGCTGCTCCTCCTGTTTCTTTTGTTCACTGCATTCGGCGGCTCATTCATTAAGCCGTCCGTGCTGGGAACTGTTGATGCTGCATCTTCGGAAGAGACTAGATCGGTGGGTTTTGCTATTTATTATATGATTGTAAATGTGGGCGCCTTCATAGGACCTACAATCGCATACTTTGTGGTTGGTACGGTAGGCAATGAATTCGTTTATATTGTTTCGGCTCTGAGCTGCTTTGCTATGCTTATCATGAATCTTCTGCTTTACAAGGAAGTTAGCCGCAGCTCGGGGATGGAAAGTGAATCCCTGCCGAAGAAGCTTTCCAATATGGTCACAGTCTTAAAGAATTTTAAATTCATGATCTTTCTTCTCATTTATTCATTGTATTGGATAATTTTCTGGCAGGAATATATTGTTATCCCGTATTATATTACCGACTATATTAATGCCAAAGCGCCGTATCAGATTATACAATCATGGGGAGGAGCCGGCGCAATTGTGTTCTTCCAGATACCTGTAAATCTTCTGACGAAGAGGTTCTCTACACAATCAGCTATTCTTACGGGTTTTGCTGTTTCGAGCCTTATATGGATGATTATCGCGGTCAATCCCACTATTCCGGCTATCATCGCAGGAGTAGTCGCTTTTTCAATAGGGGAAATGATTCAGGCGCCTCGTTATTACGAATATATTTCAGAGATTGCTCCTCCGGGTCAGCAGGCGCTTTTCCAAGGCTATGCATTTCTTCCTATTGCAATTGCCAGAATTGTAGGAGATCCCCTCGGCGGATGGCTTTATCAGACTTCAAAAGCGTCGGGCAAACCGGAAATTATTTGGTATGCACTCATAGGTGTGGGTGTTTTGGCAACTGTGCTTATGTATCTATATAATCGCTTTGCAAGAAACTAAATCTAAAAAGTTAAATCTGATTTGGGAAACTTTTTAACAGCAGTTAATTTTTTTGCTGTTAGACAATCTTGCGGGAAGGAAAAAATACATCACCAGGCTTGCCGGAAACGCCTCCTCGTTTACGGCATTAGCCTGATGAAAACCCCCGGTTTAAATTCCTCCTTATAAAATCCAGCCCTGCTTGCAATCATAACTTTACCTCTTTATCCGATCTTGAATAAATTATTTTTATTTTCTTAAATAGATAGAGAAAATTGTATTTAAAAAAATCAGTATAATTACTAAAAATTATCATGATGTTGCGCTAATAGTTTCCTTTGAAAAATAAAGAAATTCAAAGGGGAGATTGGCAGTTAATTATTCACAGCAAAGAAAAAACTAGTAATTATACTAGAAATCAAGAGTTACTTCATCAATTAAAATTTTGTTTACCTGCGGGATTACGGGAGCTTAAATCTCTTTTATTTTGCACTTATACTTTATGAGACTTCTGTTATATCCAAATATTTAATCCTGCTCTTTGAACTGCCTGTTGAAGTAATCTATATCCATCTTACTACTGCATTTGAAATCCTTATTGCATTCTATTTTGTGTTTTTTACTGTTGAAAACAGCCCGAAGATCTCTTTCCGCTCCGAAGTAAAAAACTAATAGTTTGTGCCTTAAATCCGTTAGAAAAAATAGTTGAATTGAACCTGCCTATGGCAAGCAGGCCCGGAATTGAGCCCCCAATTTGTTTGATAGAAATCCTCATTATTCCCCGATTTCTTGTGAAAAGATAATGCAATTGATATATTTGATTAAATGAAAAATTTTCTTCAAAACCCGCTGATTCAAAATACTCTTTACATCCTGCTGGGTTTAATAGTGTTGCTTCTGCTTTTAGACCGTGTGTTATTGCCCTGGTATGTGAGTTCACCTGAGGTAGTGGTTCCTAAATTAACGGGGTTAAACAGGGAAGAGGCAGCTGATGTTCTTAAAAAGCTTAAGCTTGAGCCTGTAATAGGAGATACTTCGTATGATGAGCATTATCCTAAGGGCTCAATTATGCTTCAGAGGCCTGAAGCGGGAAAAGTTGTAAAGCAGGGAAGGAGAATATATATTTTTATCAGCGGCGGAGAACCGGTAGTGAGGGTTCCCATGCTGAGGGGAAAATCGGTTAGGGATGCTAAATTTTCGCTGGAAAGAATCGGATTAAAATTGGGTCGCATTGAGGAGATATCTTCGGCGCAGCCTAAGGGGATGATCTTTGATCAGCAGTATGAAGAGGGTACAAAGCTGAAAAAGGGGAATACAGTCTCGGTATCGATTAGTTCCGGTACCGATATCGGAGAAATAATAGTTCCGGATTTGATAGGAAAATCTCTAACGGAAGCAAGAAAGATTTTATCGGATAATAATTTGAAAGTTGGTAAGATAAATTATCAGAGATCATATTCGCTGCTGCCGAATACTATCCTGGATCAATACCCGAGCAGCGGAAATAAAGTAAATTCGGGCGAAGCTGTCGACTTGTTTGTAACCCAGGCAGCCGAATCACCGGAAGAAAAGAAAAATATAGAGTAATAATGTCTATTTTAGCCCCTTCAATATTGTCGGCCGATTTTTCAAATTTATCGCAGCAGATCCGCTTGGCCGAAATGGCAGATCCCGACTGGATTCACTGCGATGTAATGGACGGCCATTTTGTACCCAATATAACTTTCGGGCCGCTTGTAATCAAAGCCGTAAAAAAGATTACAAAACGCCCTCTTGATGTGCATTTAATGATTTCCAATCCGGATGAATATTTGGAGCGCTTTGCAGAAGCCGGGGCGGATCATATTATTGTTCACCAGGAAGCCGCGGTTCATTTAAACCGGACTATCGCCAGGATAAAGGAATTAGGAGTTAAAGCCGGTGTTGCTTTAAATCCGTCTACTCCTGTGGATTCGTTGGACTATGTTGCCGAATATGTCGACCAGGTTTTAATTATGTCCGTCAACCCGGGGTTCGGCAACCAGGAGTTTATCCCGAACTCGCTTAGAAAAATTGAGGAAGCGGTAAGGCTAAGAAGCAGGTACAATTCAAAATTTTTAATTGAAGTTGACGGAGGCATTAATAGAGATACAATCGCCTCTGTGTTTAAAGCAGGCTGCGATGTTTTTATCGCCGGTTCTTCAATCTTTAAAGCAGATAATATTACCGCCGCCGCCGCAGAGCTGAAAAATATTTTAAAACTCTCAAAAGGAGTAGTAGTTTAATTCAGGATTTTTCTATTGATTATATGGTCGAAGCTGCCGCGTCGATCTATAATAATTTAAATCCAGTGATAGTAATTTGACTAGTCAGATCATCGATCTCTCTTTTAACGATGTTTATGAAAGATATAAGGATGAATACCGGATCATCGGCGATTATTATTCCAAGAACCTCCTTGCGCTTGAAATAAGAAATTTATCCGGCGGTTTCCCTGAAAAGCTCGAAGAAATCAACTTACCTTTTAAAAATAAAAATAATCTCTTGTTTTTCGGCTTGCTTTCAAATTTTAAATCTCTTCTTAAAAATGAATTTGTAATAAAAAACAATGAGCTCAAAGGAAGCATTGAATCCTGCCTTAAAAATTTTGAACATTATGATTCATTGATGTACAAAATTAAGGATAGGAATTTTGTTTTTAATAAATCTTATATAATGGGAATCTTGAATGTGACTCCCGATTCTTTCTCCGACGGCGGGAAATATTTCGAGAGGGATGCTGCGGCAGATCATGCCTTTAAAATGATTGATGATGGAGCCGATATTATTGATGTGGGAGGAGAATCTACCAGGCCCGGTTCAGATCCGGTCCCCGTAAAAGAAGAATTAAACAGGGTCATTCCGGTTATTAATAAAATTTTATCGGCGAAACCGGATGCAATAATTTCAATTGATACGACAAAGCACAAAGTTGCCGAAGAGGCTTTAAAATGCGGCGCTTCGATTGTTAACGATGTAAGCGGATTGACATTCGATCCTGAAATTGCAGATGTCATAAAGGCGCACGATGCTTCTTTGATTATCATGCACATAAAAGGAAAACCAAAAGATATGCAGAATAATCCGGTTTATGGAAACTTGATAGAGGAGATTTATAATTTTCTTTCTGCTCAGGGGGAAAAAGCAAATAGGGCAGGGATAAAAAATATTTTTGCCGATCCTGGAATAGGCTTCGGTAAAAAAATATCCGATAATTTCGAAATTATAAAAAGACTTGCGGATTTTAAAAGCCTTGGATACCCGATTGTAATCGGCGTGTCGAGGAAATCTTTTATCGGGAAAACATTAAATCTTGAGGTTACGGAAAGAGATCATGCCACGGCTTTAGTTGAATCGGCCGCCGTGATGAACGGGGCAAAAATAATCAGAACACATAATGTAAAATTCGGAGTTCACGTTTCAAAATTAGTTAGTAATATTGCATAATGAAGTTTTTAAGAAAAAATAGAATATAAAGCAATAAGGAAAATCATCATTTTTATCCGGATATTGCTAATGTTTAATGAATAAAGAATAAGATTATCTTTGATTACAATTTTCTGCAATAATGTTCTTTCTCATTCTCTTAATCTTGATGAATGTATAATTAATAAATAAAAACCTTTTTTCAATCTTTAAATCTTTGAAATCTTTTAATCTTTAAATTTTCTTAATGTTTGATCTTTTTAAAATAGGATTTCTGACCGTAACCTTTACCGACCTGATTGATATTGCAATAGTATCTTTCATTATTTATAAGCTCTATACGCTGCTGAGGGGTACTATTGCCACACAGATTTTTGCCGGGCTGATGATAATCTTAATACTCTCATTTATTTCACAGGTTGCCAATTTAAGAGCCTTGAGCTGGCTTCTTAAATTGATAACCGATATATGGGTAATAGCATTCCTTATATTATTTCAGCCTGAAATAAGGCGGCTGCTTGTTATCGTTGCAAAGAATCCTATTTTTAAAATTTTCGTAAAATCAGAACCTCCCGAGCCGGCTTCGATTATAACCGAAGCAGCATTCGAACTCTCGCAGCATCAGCACGGGGCATTGATGATCGTTCTTAAATCTTCCGGTATAAGGGGATTGACGGAAACAGGGGAGCAGATAAATGCAAAACTCAGCAAGGATTTACTGAGATCAATATTTTTCCCGAGATCTCCGCT
>DATKLQ010000581.1:0-2937 GCA_035542335.1 Ignavibacteriaceae bacterium
TGTAAGCAATTTGGATAGTATTCGAGGCAAGGAAATTCCCGTCTTCATCATAAACATAAATGTTATATGTCCCGTCATTGTAGAATGTGATTTGTTTCCAGAACCAAGTCCAGTCCGGCTCCACATCCTGCCAGATGGTATTATCGTATACTTCCTTACCGTTCTTTACTTCATAAATTTTATAGTACACAGAATTAACGCCGACCTCGTTGTCCATCTGGACCAGGAGATCGAGGTACCCGCCGTTCGAGTTTATCGTGAAACGCTCGGCATGATTAACAGGATCCCCATCTTTATCGACCGATTCACAAAAATATAAAACCTGTGAATACGAGACCCCGGCGGTAAATAAGAATAAAGTCAAAATATACTTTAATAAGGTATTAATATTTTTCATTTTTGTATCCTTCCAAACTTTTAATTATTTCGATATTTAATTCTGATTTCCGCATCTTTTATGCCATGACTGTATTATTTATAAATTATCTTTTATTAAAACTTTAATTGATAACGGCTTCAATAACGAAGAGTTTACAGTACAAATTACCTTTAAAAATCCAGCTTTGGCGGTGTGATTTTAATCTTATCTTTAAAAATCAAATTGGAATAAAAAAAGGTTGTTAACTATTATTGCTCCGCTAAAATCTGCACTCCTGGCTTATCGCTGTTCCTGTAATTAGTTGTTGATCAATCCATAAACTTATTTTTAACCACAACAAAATTGAGGTATAAATGAAGAAATTCTTTAAGATAACGGGGATTGTTTTACTCGTGCTGATAGTTCTGATTGGAGCAGGTTTAATTTACTTTAACCTCAGCTATCCGAAGACTGATCCGGCACCGAATATAAAAATAAATGCTACACCTGAAAAGCTTGAAAGGGGCAAGTATCTTGCTATGCATGTTGCAATGTGTATGGACTGCCACTCTACAAGAGATTGGAAGAAATATTCAGGACCTATTATGCCGGGAACCGAAGGAAAAGGAGGAGAAAAATTAGACGAAGCAATCGGATTCCCCGGAACTATATATGTTAAAAATATAACGCCGGCTGCTTTGCATGACTGGACTGACGGAGAAATAATCCGTGCAATTACGAGGGGGGTCAACAAATACAATACGGCTTTATTCCCGACAATGCCTTATTACAATTTCAATAAAATGACGCAGGAAGATGTGGAAGCTATAGTCGCATATGTGAGAAGTTTAAAACCGATCAAAAATGATGTGCCGGATAAAGACTTAAATTTTCCTTTAAATTTTATTGTGAAAACTCTTCCCATTCAAACTTATAAACCGCCTAAACCCGTGGATAAAACGAATTCACCGGCATATGGAAAATATTTGGTCACTATTGCAAGCTGCGAAGAATGTCATACTCCCTCTAAAGAAGGAGAACCCGTGCCGGGGATGAATTTTGCAGGCGGTATGGAAATTAAACTCCCTCACGGCACAATCAGATCTGCAAACATTTCTCCCGATAATGAGACAGGGATCGGCAATTGGACTAAAGAAATGTTTATTGCCAGATTTAAATCATTTGAATCCGACAGCGCAAAAAATATTCCCGCAGATATTTATAAGGAATTCAACACAATTATGCCATGGACATTGTACGCGGGGATGACCAATGAAGATTTGGCAGCTATTTACGATTACCTTCGGACCGTGAAGCCTGTCAAGCATAGAGTGGAAAGATATACCCCGGCAAAGAATGAATTTTCGGAAATTAAATAGGAGGAGATCAGTAAATAGGTATAAGGGAAATAAGGTATAAGGATATAGGGACTATGGAATGGTTTTCAAGAGCGAAGCTCCGAAGGACTATTATTATTGCGGGCTAAAATCAGGTGTTTAAATTTATTATGCGGCATCCGATATTCAAATTTATTCCCTATACTCCTATACCATTATACCTCCGTCTCGACTTCTTTAATATTTTCTTCACTGTTAATAATTTTGTAAGAGTGAGTCAATTCTACAGATTTAATCAGCATTGAAGACACCGAGCAGTATTTTGTTTTTGAGAGCTCAATAGCTCTTTCAACATCTTTAGCTTGTATATTTCTTCCGTACAAAATATATTCTATATGAATTTTTGTAAAAACCTTAGGATGTTCGGCTGCTTCCTCGCCGCTTAAATTTATTTCAAACCCGTCCAGCTTTGCTCTTTTCTTTTTCAGTATAGGGATTACATCATTTGCCGTGCATCCGCCTAAAGCTATAAGCAGCAATTCCTTTGGACTGCAGGCAGCCCTGCTTCCTCCGAAGTCTTCCGAGCCGTCCATCATTACCCAATGGCCGCTGTCGGATTTCCCTGCTAAAGTAATTCCCCGTAATTGTTTAATAAAAGCCTTTTTAATAACCATTAATTCTCCGTTAAAATCTACTTAAGTATGATGTTGAATGAAGACAAAAGGATTCCATCAAGAATTAACTTTTTTTAACTGTCCGCTTAAGTATGATTGAATATTGCGGAACTAAAAGAAAATTAATTAAATTCAATGCGTACCGTCAGGGGTTATCTGTCATCTTTTTTCAGAATTATTTATTTGCATATTCAAATATTCGGCTATTTTTTTATTCCCCAAACTGTTTGGATGACCGTCATTTGGAAAGGTATAGGAATTTTCGTTTTCATTAAAATCAGGAATTGCATCATGTAAGAAAAGAATATTTACATTATCTCTTTTTAATTGATCAATGAAAAAGAAATAATCATTTTTATCGCTAAATGCATTTTCAATCCCAATAGGAATGTCCCACACAAATACATATAAAGTAATTTTATGATCAAATAAAAGCTGATTCGATTTTTTAATTATCTCAATAGTGCGCATAACATCATTACGGCTGGCTTTTCTTGAGAAGAAGAATTTTTTATATATATAAGAACTTCTAAGCCTTTCCGCAAATCTGTCGGGCAAAATAGAGAAT
>DATKLQ010000582.1:0-6272 GCA_035542335.1 Ignavibacteriaceae bacterium
CAGCATAGTTGCAGGATCAACAAATAAGATCATCGATTCGGTCAGTTCTAACGGTACTTTTAATCCTGCTGATTTCTTTTCAACCAATAGTAATGTATCATTGGGAACAACTGCAGAAGCTCAGCTTACATCTCCCTTTGATTTAAATAATCCGAACTTCCTGCCCTTAGCAGGATCACCTGCCTTAAGCGGTGCAGGAACACCTCCTGATGATGGATTCTTTGATCCTTCAGGCAATTATATCGGTGCTTTTAATACTGAGGACTGGACATTCGGGTGGGCCAGATTTAACCCGGATTCAACTACAATTACAGGCATTAAAGAAAGAAATAAAAACATTCAGCCGGCAGAATATACTTTATCTCAAAATTATCCTAATCCTTTTAATCCTTCGACTAAAATCCAATATTCAGTATCAAATCCGGGTTTTATAAAGCTGACTGTCTATAATATACTCGGGCAGCAGGTTGAAACATTGGTCAATGGGTTTAAAAATGCAGGTACTTATGAAATAACCTGGAATGCTTCAAACCTTTCCAGCGGCATTTACTTTTATAGGATTGAAGCAGGCAATTTTGTATCCGTAAAGAAAATGACCTTATTGAAATAATAGCGGTAGCAAAAGATGACATCTTTTTAGAAAGATGTCATCTTTAAGCTTCGTAAATCATAAATCGTAATTTATAAATCTTTTCTCTCTCTGCTCTAACTTCGACACAGGGCGCCGCGGCCGGCGCCCTTTTTTAATTAACAATTAACAATTTAAAATTATATTTGAGTATACGTAACAATTTAATAATACTCTATTTTGATTGTTTTTCAACTTATTTCACAAGTTCTCGATTATGAGATGCCTGTAATAGAATATACGGCAGATCATTGGTATATTTCAAATTAACATTCAAAGAAGATCCCGATAATCAGCCCCCGTTCGATAGATTTAATTCTTAACAATTTCTTAACATTCGCTTTTTAGAAGTAATTTATATTTACATAACAAATTCTTTCCAGTTACATAAAATTTTTTTGTTAAATAAATATTTTGAAAGGTTTTAAACCCATGAAAAAAGGAACTATTCTATCTGATATTTTGATAATATTGCTGGTTTCTTCATTTATCTTTATTGGGTGCAGGAAGAAATCGGAAGCAGAAAAAGCCGTTATTACGGTTAAGGGTTCGGATACAATGGTAAATCTTTCTCAAAGATGGGCTGAAGAGTATATGAAAAAGAATCCGAGTATTTCAATCCAGGTTACCGGAGGCGGATCGGGGACAGGCATTGCTGCCTTGCTTAACGGAACTACGGATATTGCAAATGCGAGCCGGGAGATGAAAGATGTGGAAATGGAAAAAGCAAAAAGCAGCGGGCTGAATCTGGAGCAGCATAAAGTCGCCCTTGATGGTCTTGCCGTGATAGTAAGCCCTGAAAACCCAATCTCGGAACTAACGATAGCTCAGCTTAGCGATATTTTTACCGGGAAAACGACCAATTGGAAGGAATTAGGAGGAAAAAATCTCCCGATTGTTTTATACGGAAGGGAAAACAGCAGCGGCACCTATGAATTCTTTAAAGAACATGTGCTGGGGAAGGATAAAAACGGAAACCAGAATGAATATGCTTCTTCTACTCAAGTGCTGCAGGGAACTGCTGCGCTGGGTGAAGCAGTAGCTAGAGATATAAAAGGTATCGGCTACGGCGGGGTGGGTTATTTTGCTCAAAGAAAGGATGTTAAAATTCTTTCGGTTAAAGAAAATAAAGACTCACAGGCATATTCGCCAGTTGGAGACGGCGGCCAAGTGATGTATGAATTAATTTGGAGTAAGAAATACCCAATATCCCGTTATTTATATTGCTATGCAAACAGCAATCTTAAACGGGAAGGAAAAGCATTTCTGGATTTTATTGTTTCGCCGGATGGACAGAACCTTGTTAAGCAAATGGAATATATACCGCTGCCGAAATAGTCTGAAGCTTTTTCCGATTAAAAGGGCACGGAAATTTTACTGAAAATAATTTCCATAAGTTAAAAACCTAGTGGATGCTGAAATCTTAAAAAAGAATGAGAGCTCTTTAGCCGGTGAAAAAATTTCTCCGGAATCTCCATTTGCTAAAAAAATAGCCAAAACTACCAGGATAAAAGAAGCGTTAATCAAGTATTTCTTTGCGGTTAACGGCGTAATGGCTTTGGTATTTATTATCCTGATTTTTATTTTTTTATTCAAAGAAGGATTCAAAGCACTCGAGCATATCGGGCTGCTGGAATTCCTATTCCGCTCACAGGGATCTGCAGGGGGTGCTGTTCAGAAGATTTATGAATGGTATCCTACTTCCTCCGATCCAAAATATTCTCTGATTCCTTTAATTACCGGTACGCTTGTTATTTCGCTGCCGGCTACAATTATCTCTACAATATTCGGGGTAGCGGCAGGTGTATATTTATCTGAAGTTGCAAATCCAAAAGCGAAGGAATTCCTTAAGCCTGTAATTGAGCTGTTTGCTGGAATACCCACGGTTGTCCTGGGATTTGTCATGCTTGTAATAGGTGCAACATTTTTTAATGATCTATTAAACCCTGCAAACAGGCTGAACGCATTCATTGCGGCACTCGGTCTATCTTTTGTGATAGTTCCGGTAATTGCATCTTTAAGCGAAGACGCACTGCATTCAATCCCCGATGATTTAAGAATGGCTGCATACGGATTGGGGGCGACCAAATGGCAGACAATCAGCAGGGTTATTCTGCCTGCAGCTTTTAGCGGTGTTTCTGCATCGATTATTCTCGGCTTCGGTAGAGCAATCGGGGAAACAATGATTGTCCTCATGGCTTCAGGAAATGCGGCAAATCTTACTTTTAATGTTTTCAAAAGCGTTAGAACAATGACTGCGACCATTGCCGCAGAAATGGGTGAGGTTTCTCATGGCTCAGATCATTATTATGCGCTCTTCTTTATCGGGATTGTGCTTTTCACTATAACTTTTATCCTTAATTTGATTGCAGAGATTATTATAAACAAAATGAGGAAGAAGAATAGGTTTAGCTGAGGGAGGCAGGATCCGGGTACCGGATACCGGATGCTGGATACTGGATGCTGGATACTGGATACTGGATATTGGGTGCTGGTGAGTTGTTTGTGGTTTGTTGTTTGTAGGTTGCAGGGATTTGGTAAACATTTTCCATTTCCCATTTTCCATCAGAATTTTAGGATTATCTTATCAAGAATGAAAGAACTTTCAAAAAAGACCAGGGATATAAAAGGATTAATATTTATTAATCTTTCCAGATTGCTCTTCTTCTTCCTAATCCTTCTATTATTTCTTTTGCTATTTAAAATTGTAATTGAGGGATTACCAGTTATATCATGGAAATTCCTTTCTGAATCTCCTAAAAATAATATGACCGAGGGGGGAATTTGGCCGGCAATTTTCGGGACCATTGCCGTTACAGTTATTATGATTCTTTTCGCCGTTCCTCTTGGTGTAAGTGCTGCAGTTTACCTGAACGAATATGCAAAAGATACATTTTTTACGAGGATTATCCGTACTGCCGTAAACAACCTTGCAGGTATACCTTCCATCGTTTTCGGCCTGTTCGGTCTCGGGTTCTTTATTCTTTTTGTCGGGAAGAATATTGATGTGGTTTTGGGCACAGGACTGTTATTCGGACAGCCGGCTTTACTTTGGGCATCTTGTACACTAGCTGTTCTTGTATTGCCGATTATAATTGTTTCTACGTCTGAAGCTTTGAATTCCGTGCCAAAAACTCATAGGGATGCTGCTTATGGTTTAGGAGCTACTAAATGGCAGACTATACGGAATGTTGTTCTGCCTCAAGCAAGACCCGGAGTATTAACCGGCATTATCCTGGCGGTAAGCAGAGGTGCGGGAGAAACAGCTCCGATTCTTTTTCTGGGTGCGGCATTTTTCCTGCCTAACCTTCCTGTTGTAGATCTTTGCATAGGGAATTACTGTATTCCGATGATTAATCCTGCCGAACAGTTTATGTACCTTGCTTATCATATTTTTATCCTGGCAACACAGTCTTCCAATCCGACCGAAACGCTGCCTATACAATATGGTGCAACCTTGGTTCTGATTGCATTAACTTTTCTGCTGAATATTACTGCTATAATTTTCAGGTACCGTTTCCGGAAAGCAATAGGGAGAATTTAAAAATTATTATTATATCAGATAGATCATAAATGAAGGAAATTAAAATTTCGGTTAACAATTTATCTCTTTTCTATTCCGAAAAGCAGGCTCTGAAAAATATAACCCTGGAAATTGCGGCAAACAGGATTACTGCATTTATCGGTCCTTCCGGGTGCGGTAAATCCACATTTTTACGTGTGCTCAACAGAATGAATGACCTGATTGATAATGTTTCGGTTTCCGGGGAAGTGCTGATCGACGGAATTAATATTTACGATAAGAATATTGATGTGGTAAACCTTAGAAAAAGGATCGGTATGGTTTTCCAGAAGTCTAATCTTTTTCCTAAAACAATTTATGAAAATCTGGTCTTCGGAGTAAAATTAAACAGTAAGAAAGATAAAAAAGAGCTTGACGAAATAGCAGAAAAGACCCTGCGCCAGGCGGCGCTTTGGGATGAAGTAAAAGACAGAATGAATGATCATGCATTGAGTTTGTCGGGAGGACAGCAGCAGAGGCTTTGCATTGCCCGCGCGCTTGCGGTAGAACCTGAAATTATTTTAATGGACGAACCTGCCAGCGCACTCGATCCTATTTCAACCGCAAAAATCGAGGAGCTGCTTCACAGCTTAAAAGCTAAATATACAATTGTGATAGTTACGCATAATATGCAGCAGGCTGCAAGAGTAAGCGACCAAACCGCATTCTTTTATCTCGGTGAGTTAATTGAATATGATAAAACAACCAGGATATTTACAAATCCCGCAAAAAAACAAACCGAGGACTATGTAACCGGAAGATTCGGGTAAGAATTTAAGCCTCACGCGTATTTAACCTGCAGCCGCTTTAGGAAGTTTTATAAATAAAATGGATCGATTCAGCCATGGAAAGACAATTTGAAACGCATCTGGAAAAACTTCGCAATAGAATATTGAAGATGTCGAGTCTCGTTGATGAGCAGGTAGAACTAGCAATAAAAACTGTCGAGGAAGGTAACCATGAATTAGCTGCCTTGGTGCTCGGCAGGGAGGACAAGGTGGATAAATATGACGTGAAGATTGAAAAAATCTGCCAGCGGATAATTGCTATTTCTCAGCCCGTAGCAATGGATTTGCGGCTTATAGTCTCTGCAATTACTATAGATACTAACCTTGAAAGAATCGGCGATATTGCGGTTAATATCTCTCAGAATTTTCTTTTAATGAAAGCCAGGCCTTCTTTTATTGAGAGAAGCCGGTTTTTTGATATGGCTAAAATTGTTAAGGAAATGATAAGGAATGCCATTGATTCATTCATATATAATGATGCAAAGCTTGCCCAGAAAGTAATAGAGACAGACAAGGCCCTGGATAACTTTAATAAGGAAAATCATAGGATTTTAATTGATATCATGAAGGAGGATCCTGCAAATATTGATTCTGCCGTTGCATTGCTGGTGATATGCCGTCAATTGGAGAGGATTGGGGATCATGCTTCAAACATAGCTGAAGATGTCTTTTTTATCGTTGAAGCCCAGATGATCAAGCATAAATACGAAAAGCTTCTATTTGCAGATGAAACCGAGGATGAAGATGAATGAAAAAAATTTAATCATCCCGGAATTAAAAATTTAAAAAATAATTGTCAAAGGTTAAAAACAAAAATGAAAAAAAAGATTTTACTTGTGGATGATGAGCCGGACATAGTAGAATTCCTGCAGTATAATCTTATAAAAGAAGGTTTTGATGTGATTACCGCTTTTAACGGCGAGGAAGCATTAGGGAAACTAACTGAGAAACCTGATCTGATTATTTTAGATATCCTTATGCCCGGGATGGATGGATTTGAAACATGCAAAAAAATAAGATCCCGCTCGGAATTCGAAAATACCCCGATTATTTTCCTCACGGCAAAATTGGGAGAATCCGACGAGATACAGGGCCTTGAGATCGGTGCCAGCGATTATATTCAAAAACCAATCTCCCCCAAAAAATTGATTGCACGTGTTAAATCGAATTTAAGGAAAAAAGAAGATAAGGCTCCCCCTGCTAAAATTACCGCCGGGTCGATTGTGATCGACAGGGAAAGGTATATAGTAAATATTGATAATAAGGAAACAATATTTCCCCGTAAAGAATTTGA
>DATKLQ010000583.1:0-2970 GCA_035542335.1 Ignavibacteriaceae bacterium
AGCTTTTCAAGAACCGACATTGCCCTTACGAATGTAACCCCTCCTCCGGTTACTATTCCTTCCTCAACTGCGGCCCGAGTTGCATGAAGAGCATCTTCAACGCGTGCTTTCTTCTCTTTCATTTCCACTTCTGTTGAAGCACCGATCTTCAGCACTGCTACCCCGCCGGAAAGCTTTGCAAGTCTTTCCTGGAGCTTCTCTTTGTCATAATCGGAAGTGGTTTTATCAATCTGAACTTTTATTTCGTTTATTCTTTTCTTTATTTCATCGGCTTTGCCGGCGCCTTCAACAATTGTTGTATTGTCTTTATCGATAACAACTTTTTTAGCACTGCCAAGGTATGAAACGGTAGCATTTTCAAGTTTAAAGCCGCGCTCTTCGGAAATAACGGTGCCGTTGGTTAATACCGCAATATCTTCAAGCATTGCTTTTCTTCTGTCGCCGAACCCGGGGGCTTTCACTGCGCATACTTTTAGAGTCCCACGGATTTTATTTACAACAAGTGTGGCCAGAGCTTCGCCTTCGAGATCCTCGGCAATAATCAACAGAGCTTTTCCCTGCTGCGCAACCTTTTCAAGGATCGGCAGGAGATCCTTCATTGCAGAGATTTTTTTATCATGAATTAAGATATAAGGATCTTCGAGGTTTGCTTCCATTGATTCGGCATCTGTAACGAAATACGGGGATAGATAACCGCGGTCAAACTGCATACCCTCAACCACTTCCAGCGATGTATCGGTTCCTTTTGCTTCTTCAACCGTGATTACACCGTCTTTGCCTACTTTTTCCATTGCATCTGCAATTAAATCGCCTATCGATTTATCATTGTTTGCAGATATAGCGCCCACCTGTGCAATCTCATTTCTTCCTTCAACATCCCTGCTTACGGATTTTAAGTGCTCAACGACTTTTGTCACAGCCATATCGATGCCTCTTTTAAGGTCCATCGGGTTTGCGCCGGCAGTAACATTCTTTAAGCCCTCCTTGTAAATAGCCTGGGCAAGTACGGTTGCGGTAGTTGTACCATCGCCTGCAACATCACTAGTTTTGGATGCTACTTCGCGAACCATCTGCGCGCCCATATTTTCAGTCGGATCTTCCAGTTCGATCTCTTTTGCAACGGTAACACCGTCTTTTGTAACTGTAGGGGCGCCGAATTTCTTTTCAAGAACTACATTGCGCCCTTTTGGTCCTAAAGTAACTTTAACGGCGTTTGCTAATTTATCAACGCCTCTTTTTAATTTATTCCTAGCTTCCACATCAAATTCAATTAATTTTGAAGCCATGTTTATACCTCCGTTATTTTTATTTTCAAATTTTTATTAACTGACAATTGCGAAAATATCGCTCTCGCGCATTATTAAATATTCTTCCCCTTCTACTGTAACTTCCGTCCCGCTGTATTTTCCATATAGGACTTTATCTCCCACTTTCACTTCCGGCTTTACAGTCTTTCCGTCATCTCCAACCTTTCCCGGCCCAACTGCGACTATAGTTCCTTCAATCGGTTTTTCTTTTGCCGTATCGGGGAGTATAATGCCGCCTTTTGTCTTCTCTTCAGCTTCGCTGGGTTTTACTATAACTCTGTCAGCTAAAGGTTTTAAATTGATTTTAGCCATATTTTTACCTCCGTGTTATATCTTTATGTTTATTTAATTAAAATCTTTCCCGGTAATGCGGGATGATTGGTGTAGTATATTAGCACTCTCAAAAAGCGAGTGCTAATATACTATTCTTATGAAATTTTGTCAACCCTGGAAGCACGGTAATTATTATTAAATTGTTAAAAAAACTATATTTATTGTTCAAAATTCAGGTTTTAGAGAATCCTTTTTAGGACTTAATTATTATAAATGAAGAATTTTAAATTAAAGGCTGAGCTTGATAATCTCGGCAGTGCGGTAAAAACCCTCGATAAAAAATCTTTAGCCGTGTTTGTTTCCGTTGCCGTGCTGCAGACGATCTCCTGGTACTTTACATCCCGCAGATTTTTCAGAATTTATTTCTTCGAAGACCTTCAATTTAACCGCCAGGTATACCTGATTGAATACCTATACTGGTTCTTCGGAGATTTTTTCACATTCTTTTTAATTCCTATTCTGATAATTAAATTTCTTTTAAAGGAGCAATTGAGAAACTATGGTTTAAAGTTGGGAGATTACAAAGCCGGGATATTAATTTCACTTATTTTTCTTTGCATAATGATTCCTATTGTATGGTTTGTTTCCTCATTCCCGCAGTTCAGCAGCACTTATCCTCATTTGCCCGAAGCCAGAGATTCATGGAATACATTTTTGGTTTTTGAATTCGGAATGATTGTTTACATGTTTGCCTGGGAGTTTATCTGGAGAGGGTTTATGCTTTTCGGCCTGAAAGAAAAATTCGGATATTATGCGGTACTAATTCAAATGCTGCCTTTTGTTATATTGCATAACGGGAAACCTGCTCCCGAAACTTTCGGGGCAATAATTGCAGGCATCGCTCTAGGGATTTTAGCTCTTCGCACAGGATCAATTTTTTACGGCGTTATTGCCCATTACGGGGTGATGTTTAGCATCGATTTTATATCAACTCTCAGGTACAGAGCGGGTGATTTCGGAATAGGTTTTAATTCTCTTGTAAAAATTATTTCAACAATTTTTTAGGAATTCAAAATGAGATTTGCCCTAAATATAGATCATATTGCAACCCTTAGAAATGCGAGAGGGGAGAGCCAGCCGGATCCGATTGCAGCGGCTTTACTGGCAGAACAAGCCGGCGTTGACGGAATCGTTGTTCATCTAAGGGAGGACCGGCGGCATATAAATGAAAAAGATGTTAGGCTGCTTAGAGAGTTAATTACAACAAAGCTTGATCTTGAAATGGCTGCCGTGGAAGAGATTATTAGAATTGCCTGCGATGTATGTCCCGAACTGGCTACAATCGTACCCGAAAAACGTCAGGAGCTGACTACTGAAGGCGGGATAAATG
>DATKLQ010000584.1:0-2028 GCA_035542335.1 Ignavibacteriaceae bacterium
TCGCAACAGTCAACAATAATAAATAAGCAAATTGAACCGGATTCGATTCATTAAGGTTAAAGAGAAACCGGAGAATAATTGAAGTAATAAATGCGGCGACCATTGCAGAAATTTCGCTCCAGGCATTTATTCTCCACCAGAACCACCTTAGTATATAAACTAAGCCGGTACCGGCTCCTAATGCCATTAGGATCTGCCATGCACCTGCAATTGAATCCATAAAAAATGTTACAGCTGCCGAAAGCAGCATCAGGATCATCGTCACCAGCTGGGAGGCTCTTACATAGTGCTTCTCAGATTTGTTCTTTTTCAAAAACCTTCTATAAACATCATTGACCATATAACTTGTGCCCCAGTTCAGCTGGGTACCTATTGTGGACATATATGCCGCTGCAAATGCTGCAATCATTAGTCCCCTGAGATAAACCGGAAGATCGGACATTAAAATTCTTATATAGCCTGATTCGGGATCCGACTTAAAAGCCGGATCATTTTGAAATCTGACCACTGCAACCAAAGCAACTAATATCCATGGCCAGGGTCTAATTGCATAATGGGCTATATTAAACCATAAAGTAGCAAGCAAGGAATGCTTTTCATTCTTTGCTGAAAAAATTCTTTGAGCTACATAGCCGCCCCCGCCCGGCTCTGCCCCGGGATACCATGAAGCCCACCAATTTACAGCAATGAAAACGAGGAAAGTTATCATGGGCATCCAAGCGGAATTTAAATCGGGAACAAAGGAAAGAATTGAGCTTGCCGAGCCCCTGGTTTTATCAATTTCATGCAGCCTAAGAACTAATGTATCCATACCCCCGATTGATCGTACCGCAAAAAAGGCAAGCAGAATTACCATGCCCATCTTTAAAATAAACTGGAACAGATCAGTCCATAATACTCCCCACAGTCCGGATATCGAGGAAATAGAAGCCGTTAAGAACATAATGACAATTGTAATAGTTAAAGCTTCTACTTTAGTAACTCCAAGGACAACCATCATAATTTTAACAATAGCAAGGTTCACCCAGCCCATAATAATCAAGTTGACAGGGAGACCCAAATAAAGGGCTCTGAAGCCGCGTAAAAATGTTGCCGGTCTCCCGCCGTACCTAATTTCGGCAAATTCAACATCGGTAAGGACCTCAGCTCTTCTCCAAAGTTTTGCGTAAAAAAATACAGTGAGCATTCCGCTGAACACAAAGCTCCACCAGATCCAGTTTCCGGCGATACCGTTCCTCGCGACAAATCCGGTTACAGCCAAGGGAGTATCTGCAGCAAATGTAGTTGCAACTATAGAAGTACCTGCCAGCCACCAGGAGACATTTCTCCCGGAAACAAAAAAATCATCCACACTGCGTGTAGCTTTTTTTCTTAGAACAAGCGCAATGATAAAATTGAAAAGGAAGTATGCCGCAATTATAACTAGGTCTATTATTGTCAGCTGCATCTAAAATCCCTGGGAATTAATGTTGAAATCGATTCTCGAATACCTTTTATTTTCAACATATCATTTTCTTATAATCAGGTAAAATGAGTTAATATTTACTCTTCCGGAAGCTGCTCATTCGAGGTATCTCTAAAAGGCACAAACCAGGTAATCAGAAATGAAGGAATGGTTGCCATCATTACCCAGATAAAAAAAACTTTATAGCCTAGAAAATCGCTTATAAAACCGCTTACCATTGAGGGTATCATAAAGCCAAGCTGCATTAATGAAGTTGCAAATGCATAATGGGCCATCCTGTATTTTCCCGGAGCAATCTGCTGCATCATGAATAAAGTCAATCCAATAAAACCAAAACCGTAGCCGAAATATTCGGCAACAACCAAAGAAGTAATTGTAAAAAAGTTATTAGGCTGAAAGAGTGCAAGGTAACTGTAAACCGCAAAGGGGATATTGAAGAAAGCGCAAAGAATAAATAATGCTTTCCTTAATCCCTTATTTGCGGTAAAGTATCCGGCTAGAATTGATCCAAGTATAAAAGCAAGCGGGGGAAAGAAACCGTAGATTAACCCGAAATCTTCAGT
>DATKLQ010000585.1:0-9881 GCA_035542335.1 Ignavibacteriaceae bacterium
AAAATTGGGCGGAATTAAATCCCGCAGGATAATTTTGATCAGGTCTGGGCTGATATTCGCTGCAGGTTTCCGGATCAAATTTCAGATTATTCCACCATAAAGGCTTCCGGCAGTCGGGATCATCGGCACCCCACATTCCCATCTCTTCACCGTTCCATATTTGAGGCGAACCAATTGTCGTAAAGAGGTGGACAAGATATAACTGTACGTGTTTGTAAGTATCTTCATCAGGCTTCCCCGTTTTATATAAAGGCTCATCCCTGGGTAGGTCTTTGTATTTGTATTTATTTGTATTATAAAAATCCGTCAAAAGCCTTGGGGCATCATGGGTGGAAGAGGTGTTCATCATAGCATAAAGATTTACACTATTTAATCTTTTCCATTGAAGTTCGAGGCTGTCTTTAAACTGCTGTGCAGTAATCGGGAAATCGGTTTTAGCAAAGAAATACCTGGCGGGTCTGTACACCTGATAAAACATCACCGCATCGAAAATATTCCCCAAATAAGGAACGGGATTCATAAAGACATCGGGCCATTTTTCCCACCAGATTTCGCCGACTAAATATGATTGAGGATTAATAGACCTCACAAATTTTCTATAGTCCCGCCAAAATTTGAGCCCAATCTGATCGGCAACATCAAGACGGAAACCGTCAATGCCGTTATTAATATTTCCATCCGGAGCCATCCAGCGCATAGTTACCGCAAAAATGTGTTCCTTTGCTCCCGGATTTATATCTCCCTCATACGGTTTTCCGTTTATACGTTCCGTTGTTATGCCGGTCTTTTTTATCTCCGGCAGACTTTTTACATTATTCCAGCCCTTATATTTAAATTCATTTGCAGGTGTTGAAGGATTATCGAAGGAAACAATCCCATACCAATCTTTGTAAGCAGAAGCCGCCTGGTTTTTTAGAATATCCTGCCAGGCCCAGAACATGACCCCTGTATGATTCCACGAGAAATCCATTATAACCTTCATACCTCTTTTATGTGCTTCGGAGACAACCTTAAGAAACAGCTTATCGGCGGAAGTCCATTTCCACGTGGAAGGATCAGCCGGATTTTCGGATTGAATGACTTTAATGTCGCCTTCAGGATCAGGTCCGAAATTGACATCTATGTGATGATAATTTCTCGCATCATATTTATGGAGGGAAGGAGCATCATTTAAAGGATTAAAAAACAAACCCGTAACGCCAAGATCCTGCAGATAATCAAGTTTTTCCAGAACGCCTTCCAAATCGCCGCCGTATCTCCGGAACTGCAGATTATTATAGAAGGGTTTATCATTTTTTGCCCACTCCTCGCGTTGATACCAATTGCTTTGCCAGCGTGTAATTTTCCAGCCTTGAGGCGCATACAAGGAAAGAGGAGGAATATCTATGTTTTCTTTTCTCGGATCATTTGAAGTATCTCCATTACAAAATCTTTCAACAAAAATCTGGTACCAGATAACTTCCTTTGCCCAGGAGGGTGGCTTATCGATGCTGACGGTGCTGTCGGGAACTGCACCGAGCGCTAAGTTTATTGAGAAGAAAAAAAATAGTGCGGTCTTCATATTTTTTTCAGGAGAGTTAAAAAAATTTAATCTCTTTTGTATGAAGGATAGAAGAATTATAATGAACAAACAGATTCTTTATCAAAAGTATAGTTAAAAGATTTTGATGTCTACTACATGAATGAAGGTAATTTAAGAGTGAAAGTCCTTAATGCTTATTTGCGGCTACCTAAATGGAGGTAAGGAAGTGATTGCGAATTCAGGAATTCGAATTGAAGATTTACGAAGTACGATTTTTGATTTACGATTTTCTCAGCCTCAGCCTTAGCCTCAGCCTAGTTCGGATTGTGACTTCTTATCAATTCAGACTTCGTAAATTCTAAATCGTAATTCGTAAATCCAATCCGTAAATCCGCAATCCGAAATTAAATTATTCCCTCTTTAATAGCTTTTGCAACTGCTTCGGATTGCGAGTGCACGTGGAGCTTCTTATAAATATTCCTGAAATGGAACCTTACGGTTTCGACACTAATAAAAAGAGAGTCCGCAATAGATTTAAAATTTCTTCCTTCAACCAGGCCGCTCAATATCTCCTTTTCCCTGTGAGTTAAAAGATAAACTTCCTTACCGGGGAAGACAGGCTTTTTCTTCTGGAAGAAATCGATCACTTTTCTTGCAATTTGAGAGCTCATCGGGGCTCCTCCGTCGTGGGCATCCTTTATAGCTTCCAGGAGTTTCGAAGGAGGGGTTTTTTTCACAAGGTAACCGGAAGCGCCGGCACAGAGGGCATCAAATACACGGTCATTTTCCTCATATACAGTAAGCACCAGAATTGTCAGATCGGGAATGAGCGCCTTAACTTTTTTTATCCCTTCAACTCCGTCCATCCCCGGAAGTCCCAAGTCCATCAGCAGAACATCGGGATCGATTTTAACAATATTTTTCAGCATTGCTTCGCAGTCCCGGAATGAATTGGCGCATGAATAACCTTCCGTACCGTCAATAAGCATTTTCAATCCTTCGCGAATAGAATCATTATCTTCAACAACAGTTACTTTTATCATATTAGATTAAAAAAACTATTGGAAATTATAAAATTGCACCTTCAAATTTAACTAAAGTTCCTTCCCCTTCCTTCGAATTTATCGTTAATTCTCCGCCGATCATTTTGGCTCTTTCCTTTATATTAGTAAGCCCGTTCCCGTTTGATACTTCATCGAAACAGAATCCTTTGCCGTTATCCTTAAGCACCATCTCCAGCTTTTTCCCTTTAACGGAAGCATCCAAAGTAATTTCATGACACCCGCTGTGAGATATGGAATTATTAATTGCTTCTTTAAAAATTAAATAAAGATGCTGCCTGTGCTCCATAGATAAGGAAACCTTTTCCAGCGCTTTTATATTTTCCGATCTGAAGGAAATATCGGTATATGAAAACAATTCGGAATATGTATCTCTAAGGCGCAGGATCAGATCATACAATGAATCTCTTTTCGGATTAACCAGCCATACAATATCGCTCATTCCGTCGATTAAAGAGCGGGAGGTATCCGAAATCATTTTTAGGCTTTTTTTGACACCGGTATCTTCGGGATTAATTTTTTTTGAGATTACCTCGCTTAAGATTGAAATCTCAGTCAACCCGGATCCTATATTATCATGAAGATCTGCGGCTAATTTGGAGCGCAGCCGTTCGATTGCGAGGAGGTTTCTAATTCTTGAACCGATTATATAACTGGCCAGGCTCACCAAAAAAACTGAACTTATTAAAATGAACCACCAGGTGCGCCAGAAAGGAGGAAGTATTCTTATTTTTATTGAAGCCCCGGCTTCATTCCAGGTCCCGTCACTATTTGACCCGGCGACTTTAAATATATATTCGCCGGGATCAAGGTTTGTATATGTAACAAAGCGCCGGCTGCCTGAATGTATCCAGCCTTTATCAAAACCTTCCATAAAATATTTATACCTGTTCTTATCCGGGGCAGTAAAATCAAGCGCTGTGAACTCGAATGAGAAAACATTTTGGCTGTAGCTCAGCTCAATTTCTTTTGTCGACTCGATCGACTTCTTTAATGGAGAACCATTTTCATTTACCGGAACAGACTTATTAAAGATCTGAAAATTTGTTATGAATATTGGAGGGATATGAGCATTTATCCGTAATTCCTCGGGCTGAAAAGCATTAAAGCCGTTTGTTCCGCCGAAGAAAAGCTCGCCATTAATTCCTTTAAAGCTTGCACCCCAGAAAAACTGGTTGCCCTGCAGGCCGTCTTTGGCAGTGTAATTACGGATTACATTTTTTTTGGTATCCAGCAAAGTCAATCCGTTATCGGAACTAAGCCAAAGGTTATCATTTTTGTCCCCCTGGATGCAATAAATTATATTGCTGGCCAAACCGTTATCCATATTAATATTTTGAAACCGGGGAGCGGGATAATTTTTTTCACTGTACGGGAGCTTATTTAAGCCTCCGCCGTAAGTGCCGAACCACAAATCCCCCTCCACGTCTTCATAGGCAGAGATAATTCTGTCATCGCTTAAACCCGGTGTTTTAGAGGATCCTTCAGAATACCTGTAGGATATAAATTTAATTGCAGATGGGTTGGTCAAAGCAAGGCGTCTGTTTTCTTTTGTAAAGCGGCTTAAGCCTCCCCATGTTCCAATCCAAAGATTACCGTCTCTATCCTCAATAATGCACGATTGCACCTGGTTATCAGTTAAGCTGTAAGGATTTCCGGGAGTATTAAACAACTTGATAAAATTATCTTTTTTCCTGTCATAAATATTTAATCCTGTTCCTGTGCCTATCCATAGAATCCCGTCGGAGTCTTCAAAAATTGCCTGAACAAGATTGCTGCTTAAGGATCCGGGATCATCCGGATCATTCCTGTAATGTTTGAATTCAGGTTTAAACTTTCCCGGTTTGTTCGAAGGATAGATACTCCTGTCCAAGCCTCCGTTCCATGTACCAATCCATAAATAACCTTTTTTATCTTTATAGATTGCAGAAATTGTATTATCCGATAAGGAATTCCGATCCGAGGGATCGCTCCTGTAATGTATGAATTTACTGCTTCCCGGATTCAGACGATTTAAACCTCCGCCCAGTGTCCCGATCCACAAAGTGCCGTCCTTCTCCTGAAATATAGAACGCACGGTATTATAGCTAAGGCTTTCCGAATTAAAGGGATCATGCATAAAGTGCTTAAATTTTGTTCTCTCCCTATTGAATATATAGAGTCCTTCTTCCGCCGTTCCTATCCATATAAGGCCCGAGTTATCTTCATATAAAGAGAGAACATTATTATTTCCAAGTATATTAAGCTCACCCAGCTCCGAATCATTTAGAAGAGAATAGGCCGGAGCTTCATTAAACATGAATAACCCGCTCCCCGTGCCTGCCCATAAGATACCTTCTTTATCCTGGACTATTATATTAATTCTGCTCAGGTTCCTGTTGGATGTATTAATCAAGTAAGAGCCGAATAAATTTTTTTTAATATCGGATTTTGCAAGGCCGTTGATAGTGCCTGCAATTATAGATCCTTCTTTATCCTGGCAGATTGAAAAAACCGGCCTTAAACCTGCGGCAGAATTCTTTATTAATCTAGGGAAATGAACAAATTTGTTTCTTTCCCTGTTAAGCTTATCCAATCCTGCATTATGACCTACCCAAAGGTCGCCTGAATTGTCTTCGAAGATGGAAAGAATAACGTTATCCGAAATGCTTGACTGATCATGAGGATCATTTCTATAATGAATAAATCGGTTATTTTCCCGTTCAAATTTTTCCAGTCCTCCACCCTCAGTGCCGATCCATAAAGTTCCTTCTTTATCTTCGTATATGCTTCTGATATTGTTAAGGCTGATTGAATTTGGATTCCCGGGAATATTTTTATAGGTGGTGAAGACTTCTTTTTCCCTATCGAACTTGCATAGTCCCCCGCTGTTAGTTCCAATCCATAAGACACCGTATTTATCTTCGAAAAGAGTCCAAATAAAGTTATCCGGGATAGAATTTTTATCGCGGGGATCATTTTTGTAAACAGTGAAATTATATCCGTCGTATTTATTCAGTCCGTCTTCAGTAGCAAACCACATGAAACCTTTGCTGTCCTCGAGAATGGAATGCACGGTATTTTGAGAAAGGCCGTCCTCGCTCAGAATATGCGCGGAAAGGTTCCTTGACAGCTCCTGTTTAATAAAATTTTCTTTGATTCCCTGGGAAAATCCCGATGAAAATATATTTTGAATTAACAAATAAATAATGAGGGACGAGTACCTAAAGCGCAGTTTTACGGAAAGCAGCTTAAACATATATTTAGGATTTTTCGCAAAAAACCGATGAAAATGGCTTTTATTACTTAAAAATAGGGAATTAATAATTCTACATGCAAGTGGGAATGAGGGGGATAGTGAAAAGTTCAAGTTCAGCCCTGCCTATATTCGGGATGGTTCAAGTTCAAGTAAGTCAACTTTTAACTTCTTGAACTTGAACTTTCTACGCTGTCTCTAGTTGCGTGCTTTCCTTTTTCTTAGAGATCGCGCCGATTAAATCTTTATAAGAATTTACAAATAGAACCACCCCTTCTTCGGTTAGTCTTTTCGTAACTTCTTCAAAATCGATCTTTAAATCCTTAAGCTTTTTCATTTGATCTGCGGCTTCCTTCAAACCGGATTCGATCCTGTCTGCCGGTTTACCGTGATCTTTGTAAGCATCAATGGTTGCAGGAGGAAGAGTATTGATTGTATTTTTACCGATTAGTTCCTCAACATATAAAACATCCGGGTAAGCAGGGTTTTTTGTGCTGGTGCTTGCCCATAGAAGCCGTTGGATTTTTGCTCCTTTTTTCTGAAGCTTTTTAAAGCGTTCGGATGTGAAAAGTTCTTTACCTTTCCGGTAAACAAGCTTAGCATTTGCAACCGCTATTTTTCCTTTAAGGTCCTTATTCTCAACCTTATCAAGCTCTTTATCTACCATCGAATCTATCCTGCTTATAAAGAAGCTTGCTACCGAAGCAATAGTATCTATTTTTTTCCCTGCAGCAAGTCTCTCTTCCAGGCCCGATAAATAAGCATCAACAACCTGCTCGTAAACTTTAGGAGAGAATATTAAAGTCACATTAATGTTTACCCCTTCCGAAATCATCTTCTTAATTGCCGGAATACCCTCCTGTGTTGCAGGGATTTTTATCATTACGTTAGGCCTGCCCGCTTTTTTATTTAACCTTCTTGCTTCTTCTATTGTTGCATTTGTATCGTATGCTAGCTCCGGCGAAACCTCTATGCTGACATAGCCGTCTATTCCATTGGTCTTCTTGTAAACTCCGGAAAGAATATCTGTCGCATCCTGAATATCTTTAACTGCCAGCTCTTCAAATAATTCTGCCGGGGTCATTTCAGGGTTTTTTGCCAAAAGAGATTTTACCTGTGGGTCATAATCTTTACCGGAAGAGACTGCCTTTTGAAAAATGCTCGGATTCGATGTTACCCCTTTAAGTCCGATTTCTTTAATTAAATTTTTCAATTCCCCGCTTTTTATTAAGCTTCTGTTTATATTATCCAGCCAAACGCTTTGCCCGTATTTTTCCAAGCTAAGAACAGGATTCATTCTGATTAACTCCTTACTTATATTTTTTTTCTATGTTTAAAACTTTTTCCAATCTTCTTAAAAATCTTTCTTCTTTACTGAATTCTGCTTTTAAAAAAGCATGAACTAATTCTTCGGCAAGCTTTTCACCGATTACGCGGGCACCGATGCATAAAATATTCATATCGTCATGCTCAACACCCTGGCGTGCCGAATAAGTATCGTGGCAGACTGCTGCACGAACTCCTTTAATCTTATTTGCCGCAATGCATGCACCTACTCCGCTGCCGCAGATTAAAATTCCCCTGTCAAATTCATTTCCGGAAATTTTTTTTGCAAGTAGTTCGGCAAAATCGGGGTAATCATCCGCAGGATCAAATTTGACGTTGCCTAAATCGGTTATATCTTCTTTTTCTTTTTTTAAAAGATCAAGTATGAATTTTTTTAATTCAAATCCTCCATGATCCGACGCGACCGCAATCTTCATTTCTAATCCGATAATTAAATTAAAATGAATAGTAAAGATAATAACAATGGGAGAGATGAACAATGGAAATTAATATGATATTGATTGTAATCTTTGAAAAGCGCCGGCAGCCTTAATTAATGACGGCGGAATTCAAAGCTGCTTCTGAGAGAGTTTTCTTAAAGGTTTGCACAGGCAAAGGCTTCATTTTAAAAGCATCATTTTTGTGCTTTGAACAAAAATTATTTACCCTGATTTGATAATATATACCCCGCTGAGAGCATTTATATCGACAAGCGTTTTGATTCGGCTTATGATTGGCTATTCAAAGGATTCGATGGTGCTCCAAATCAAAATGTTCTTTTCCGGGTTTTTAATAAAGATCTATGACTCGATACACTTGACTCGGTAATCCGGAGACATTTCCCGCACGAAGATAAAAAGATTCTAATGGAGAAAATGAAATGGCAAACAGATTAACCATTGTTCAGGAGGAAGAAGAGATGCTTTCATAACTTTATCTTAATTGATAGTATAGCAAATATATAATCAAATTGATTTCTAATCTTCAGCAAGTATTGGTATAGAAGTCAAGCTTTATTTGATTAATAACATCTTCCTTGTTGATGAATAATTTGCAGCCTTAAATCTATATATATATACGCCGCTGGCTAAACCGGATCCGTCGAAATAAATATTGTAACTGCCCGCGGTTTTATTCTCATTAACTAGTGTTTTCACTTCTTTTCCAAGAATATTATAAACTTTCAGCGTTACAAATCCTTCCTCGGGTATCCGGTAATTTATTATAGTTGATGGATTAAAAGGATTTGGATAATTCTGGCTTAAGCTGTAAACAGAGGGAATAATTGTGCGATAATCTTCAATGCCGGTTATTATCATACTGTAATCGACCAAGAAGCCGCTCAGGATATCAGAGCTGCCGTTTTTGGTTTCACCGGTGAAAGAAAAACCTGCCGAAGAGGTGACCAGTATAGTTTCTGAAGCAGAAATACCGAATCCTCCCGAGAAATTAGACCAGCCAATCTGAGTACTTTGTGCATGCACTCCGCTTGCTGCAAACAGAACAATGAAAAGAATATTTATAATTCCGAAACAGATGCTATTTAAATGCCTGTTGATAATTTTTTCCCAGGAATAATATTTAGTTTCCATATTAATTCTCCTTCGGAGCAGGTCCTTGAATCTGCTGCTTCATTACCGGCTTCTCAGTATAATATATTCCTTTTTCCTTCGGCTGACCGTATAATTCAGGTGTTAAATATTTTCCTTTATTTTTCTCTTCCTTATCCTGGACAGCTGTAAACGGGTGCTGTTTGGCATATTCATCATTGCGGATGCCTGTTACCTGCCAGGAAACTTTTACATTCGGCTTATCCGTTTTAATTGTAAATTGGTTATTTAAAATCTCTGTTTCGACAATTGCTTGTGCGAACTGTCCGATGACCGTGAGCTGGTAACGGAAATTAATATTTAAGTCCTGGAAATAATCAGGCAATTGCACCCGGGCATTACCATTCCCGTCGGTAACAACATTTCCGTTATAAATGTTCATACGTTCCGAACTTTCCACACAGGAATGAATGAGATATTTATTTGTAGGGTCTAAAGGATCATCAATTTTAAAATTTTTATCACCGGATACACTTAGATTACCCCCTACATAAAGATTCTCGCTTGTGTAGACAGCGCCGTCAAACCAGCCCGCATAATCGCCCCAGTCGATCCCAGATGCACCATAACCATATACGCCTGCACCTGTATTTGATAACGGAGGATGATACCCCAATACTCCTATTGATCTATCTACTGTTTGACCGTATACGCCTCCGTAGCCATTTGTAGTAAATCCAACAATACCGTAGTCATTTATACTGCTGGCGTGTATTGCGTGATTCCCCTGGCTGTAAGCATACATTCCCCAACCGGTTTCACTTTGGCCGGTAACGCCTGTGCCTGTGTTGGCGAATCCTCCGACGCCGGTGCCGGCAGGAGCTGTTCCAAACACACCATACCAGTCGTCGCTTTCACCATAAACGCCAACCCCGGTCGATAACCCTTTTATTCCGTGCCCGTTAGCCGTATTAACCACGGACAATATGTAATCATCAGCTACAGAATCATTTAAAGTTAATGGTACTTTTAGGTTAATGGTTGCAGTAGGACCGTTAGGCGAATCTATATTTAAAGTATTGTTTGTGTTTTGTATTCCGAGAATGCCTGAGCCTCCTCCGCTGCTGCTTGTAATTTTTATTTTATTTTCGGTAGCAGTAACTGTGGTGCCCCCGCCGCCTTCAATA
>DATKLQ010000586.1:0-8911 GCA_035542335.1 Ignavibacteriaceae bacterium
TGCACCGCCTTTTCCTGAAGGAATGTAATCGTAACTTGAAATGCATATTTTATCCAGCTTGGCTCCGTCCTCGCAATAAGCAACGTTAAAAATATGATCTCCCTGGGAGAGGTTATAGCTGTTTAATTTCAGCCACTGCCAGCCGTTTGTCCTTGAGGCCTGGAATTTAACGTATTCTCCATTATCCATTTTAATCCAATATGAATCGTGACTGTTGTTTGGACAATTTAATCTGGCATAAATGTAAAAGGTTGAATCACCGTACACAGTAAAAGGCAAATAGATAGAGCCTGTAGTATCGGAGGGTGCTGCGGAGGTGCTGTTAAGGCCCGATTTAATTGTTATATATTTTCCGTTTGAAGCAAGCGTATCAGCTTTTATCTCCCAATCCCCGCCAATCAAGCTGCATTCGGATTCCAGATAACTGTTAGGATCATAACCTAATAATGAAAGCATTCTCATGCCGTAACGCATCCCAAGCTTTCTGTAGCCAGCCGAATTAAAATGCAGGTTGTCAGTTGTATCCGTGCAGCCTTTTGAAGAAATAATATACGAATTGTGAATGGTTTGGGGAAGCTGGTCAATTATGGGATTCATGCTTGCACATACTCCTCCCTGATCGGCACCAACCACTTCACCTGCCAGCAAAGGTACTGAACCGGGGCTAAGCCCCAGATCATTGAGCAGAGTGTCATATATTCCCTTAACTTTTGAAGGCCATTGGTTATCACCCGTGTTAGACTCACCCTGGTGCAGCAGAATACCTTTGATGACCCCATCCTGTTGAGCCAATTTTGCAATTTCAACAAGGCGTCCATAGGGATTTCCACCGTACTCGTTGATGATGCTGATCATCCAATCCGGAGCAGTTGCCGCATAATCCTGGTAATTATTTTTGTCGTACAGTTCAATTGCACAGCCGGCGACAGAAACATTGATAATACCAACCCTAATACTGTCTGGAAGATTCGCTACCAGAGTTCTCCCAAAATACTCTGCAGGTGAAAGACCTGTGTAGCACCGGCACAAAGGTGGAACGGCGGTGTACCAGTGACCTTTTATCCTGCCAAGGTTTGAGCAATCGACTGCTTCCATTACCTGGAAACGGCTGTCCACTGTTCGGTCTTGTGATTGAATTGCTCCCTGGCCTTCCATATTCGATTGTCCGAAGCAGAGAAAGATATAGAAGTTTTGATCCTGCGAAAAAGATTTTGTGTTCAGTAAGAATAATCCGATGCAAAGAATTATGACCGGCTCTAATTTTATTTTCATTTCCGTTTCCCGAAATAGATTAGTTGAACATTTATCTTTACACAAATTAATAAAAAGAACTCATAGTCGCACAGATATTCTTGCCTGCCCTTTTTGCTGCGTCGGTGCATGCTATAAATATAGGGGTTCGCATACAGGAATGCCTGCGTTACTATTTGGGCAGTAGTGTCTCCCAATGCTTGGAGTAGTGGAATGGCGGAGTAATGGAGTATTAGAAACAGCCTAATCCCAAATGTTTGGAATGGAATTTTGAGTATTAAAATATTAAGGGATATAATCAGTGTGCTGAATATTGAAAGTTGAACATTGAGCATTGAGAATTTTTTAAATATTCAATGTTCAATTATCAATTCTCAATATTCAATTAATTCCTTTAACTAATATATGCTCTACACCTACCGGCGATAAGACGGAACTTTGTCCGCCCCCATTCAAAAACATTATTTAAGCAGAATAAGCTTTTTAGTTTCGCTGTACGATCCCGCATCCAAGCGGTAAAAATAGGTGCCGCTTGCTACCCCTTCCGCATTCCATTGCCGGGCGTATCTGCCGGGAAGCATTTCCTCGGAAATAACCTTAGATACAACCCGTCCTAAAGCATCATAAATTTTCAGCGTAACAAATGATCTTTCAGAAAGAGTAAATGTAATTGTTGTTGAGGGATTAAACGGGTTTGGATAATTCTGAAACAGCGAATAACCTTCAACGATGCTGTTATTATCTTCTGAAACACCTGATATATTTATAGGGATGTATGAAACAGAAATTCTGTAGCCTGTAAAATGATAAGAACTGCCGCTTATGGCAAGAGAAAAGTCGTAATCGGCTGGCACCCATGAAGAACCTGACCATATTGTATTATTACCACTAAGCTCATTCCTGTGCGCGTCGTAGGTGAAGATGGATTGACGATAATTTGTCCATAGCCCATTGAGCCACTCTTGAATCAAAGCACTAACCATGTTTGAGCTTGGATCATATGTATAGGTGGAAAGGGTTCCATTCATCCATGATTCATTTGTCCATCCCTTATACCAATCTGTCAGCATTTGCCCATTATCATCGTAGGTATAAGTGTTGAGTGTCGAATTTGTCCATTGACCGCCCGCCGATATCTGGAAGAGATAACTCTGCAAATTTCCGTCTGCATCGTAGGTGTAGGTGGAAAGTGTTGCATTTTCCCATTGGCCGTTCCACTGCTGCATCATACGTGTAAGCACGCGGCCGTCTCCATCGTATGTATATGTGAACAGGTTCTGATTTACCCATACCCCGCCAATCCACCATTCCAGCAGGGATGACAACATGTTTCCGCTTGTATCATTCATGTAGGTCGTCCGATCGTTATTTGTCCACTGATCACCAATCATATACCAGCCCGTGTTCGACAGCATAGCCCCGTGGATATCATAGGTGCGAGAGGACAGTATGGAATCCTTCCATACCCCCTGAGACCAATACTTGAACAAATGGACAAGCATATTATCGTGTGCATCATATGTGGAGCTGTCCAACTCTACATTTATCCATTGCCCATCCGACCACGATTACTCCAAAGTAAGATTGCTGGCATTCTGATCCAGGTATGTCCATGTCGTTCGCGAATAGTTTACCCAATGCCCGCCGGATAATACCTGTACCAATATTTGAGTGATCCAACCCCTCTGATCATAAGACGCACTCATGCATATCGTATCGCTCATTGAAAAAAGAGTCAGTGAATCGGGAAGATAAACTTGATCATTTGTTTTCCCGAGTCCTTCGAAGGACTGTGCTTGTCTCTTGGACAAAGTTCCAGCAATCCTTTGTCCTGCCATCACCTTTCCCATCGACAAAACGTGCGACAAGCGCTCTCTTCCGTTCAGCAGGTATTGATCTGACTGTGATTCATTTATTGAATAGAAGCGATCCTTGTCAGGGATGGGAAGACGAGATGCTTGTGCATTGACATTATGAGCGGGTATGATCAAAAGCAGCCCCGTAAAAAGTGTCAAGAATGCTTTCATGAAAATCTCCTTTCAGATGAGATTTGGGCAATGGCAGTTAACTATGGTAATTATGCAATTAATGCGTCCTAAATATCAAAATGAGTAGATCCGGTATGTACTTATCGGAAGGCAAATCGTTACTACAACCCTCATTTCAACATAAACATATTTTCTTATATTTTCTTATAATCTCAATAGGTTGCAGCTAATCCCCAACATTTGGAGTAATGGTGCGTTGGAGTACTGGAGCATTGTCTGAAAAGATGAAGAACTCATTACTCCACCGTTCCATTGCTTCAAAGGAACCGAATAAAAGCGGGTTATTCCCCCACCAACCTGTAGCTTACAAACGCCACATTCTTGCTGTCCGGCGACCATGAAGGAACATTTATTGTACCCTGCCCGCCGAACAATCTAGCCAGCACCTGAATTTCTCCTCCGTCGACAGGCATAATTCTAAGCATTACATCTTTATTTGCGGGATGACCTTCCACATCTTTTTCATAAGTAAGGAAGACGATCCATTTGCCGTCCGGAGAAGGATGTGCAAACCAGTTGTTGTATTCATCCTTTGTAACCTGTTCCTGATTGCTTCCGTCATGATTCATCCTCCAGATCTGCATCAATCCTGTCCGGGTGGAATTGAAGTATATATATTTTCCGTCGGGAGAATAATCCGGACCGTCATCAAGACCTTCCGTAGTTGTAAGTCTTGTTTCTTTACCGCCTTCAACGTGAATAGTATAAACATCATAGTTGCCGTTCCTTTCGGCACAGTAAGCTAAAGTCTTGCCGTCGGGTGACCAGCCGTGCCAATATGAAGGAGCATTTTCGGTGATTAGTTTTGGTGTCCCTCCTTCAATAGGCAATATATAGATCTGCGATTTTTCAGATTTAGTTTGATCGCTGATTACAAGCCGAGTTCCATCCGGTGAGATCCCATGATCGTTATTGCACTTAACTGCAAAATCCGTATTGATTAAAGCCGGTTCGCCGCCATTTACCGGCAGCTTATAAATTTTTCCTTCCTGGTTGAATAAAAAATAATTCCCGCCGCGAGACCAGTTCGGCGCTTCAAAATGTTTTTTAGCATTATAAATAACTTTCCTGTTTTTAGAATCGATTGCCACAGTTTCCAACGAAGATTCAATCATTGTTTCTCCTGTTTCCCAGTTTTTGTTTTTTAATTCGACATTTGAAAAAACAGCTGTTTCGGTCAGAGTGCTGTCATGAGAGCAGACACCTAAGCCGACATAAAAAGGCTCTTTTAATTTAAGGCGGTATGAACCGCCGGCATAATGCAGCTTCTCATTTTCTGCGGCAACAGACATAAAAAAGTAATCACCTTTTTTTTCAATCATAACTCTCTTCGGTGCCGTTATATTTGATTCGACCTGCATTGTAAGTCCGCCGGGTTCTTCCCGGAACTGAAGGGAGGTAAGTCCATTCCCGTGAACGGCAATATCCACATAAGGGGAATTCGATTCGAGGTTCTGCCGGATTAAAAGACAAGCTTTCCGGTGAGGATTTACTCCTTTACCGATCCATTCAATGTCTGCGGCAAGCGAGAGATCGCCGCCCCCGTCCGGACTTTGCCCGGCCGAGGCAGGCATCTCTTTCCAAATAAAATGAAAAGCATCTTCTTTGAGCCACATGTTTGTTCCGCTGGCGGTAATAGTATAATTCTTTTTAGATTCGTCGTATTTTACCGAGCCGGGGAAAAGAACATGGCCGATATCGGAGTGATTTTCAAAAACACCTATGTTTCCGGTTTGGGGATAAGACTCCACACATTGAAACAAACAAAAAATAAAAAGCCAGGGGTAAACTTTAATTTTAATCATAGACATATACTTTCCTGAAAAATTAATTAATATAAAATCAAAATCTTCTCGCGGAAAAAACATTAATTAAAGTTGATTCAAGGTTTTTAATCTAATCGCGGATCAGCAGATATCTAAAACATTATTAGTTTATAACGAATAAATTTAGCAACTTTAATCTTTAATTATTGCTTTTCCCCCTTAGAATTGAAAAGTTCTGTTTTACTCTTTATCATAATTTTATCTCACTTTAATTTAATCAATGTAAAATTAATTTTTTGGGAGGAATCATGAAAAGGATTATTTTTCTTTCTATTCTCTTCATTTCAGCAATCTCATTCATGCAAGTTAATGCCCAGATTAAACTCGGCGTACAGGGAGGAGTTAATCTTGCCGGCATCAGCATGGATCCCGAAGAGAGCGGGTTTGATACAGGTACACGTACCGCCCTCGTGCTTGGAGGAATTATAAATTTCGATCTTTCGCCTTTACTTAGCTTACAGGCAGAACCTTCTTATGTTCAGAAGGGATCATCAGTTGATATTACCCAAATCCAAAATGGAATCAATATTAAAGGCGAAGGGAATATCTCCATAAACTATATAGAAATTCCAATTTTGCTCAAGGTTACCTTTCCCACTCCGCAAATTAAACCTTTTTTGGTGGGAGGAGCATCCGTATCATTTAGAGCCGGAGATGCTAAATTAACCCTGGATAAAGTTACAGGCAACGGACAGGATGTTACAAATCTGATTCCTGCTGAAGACAAAGAACAAACAATGAAATCAAAAAGTACGGATTTTGTGCTGAATTTCGGAGCCGGATTAATGATCCCGGTAAGTCTGCTGGATATCTTTATTGAAGGGCAATACAATTTAGGATTGACAAATATTAATGACGAGTCGAATGATGATACAAAGATTAAAAATCACGGTATCCAGATAAAGGCAGGATTATTATTCTCTTTAGAGCCGTAGACGGCAGGTTCCTTCTAAATTAATCCAATCATTTTAAGCAACGAAATCCCTGAACATTCGGGGATTTTGTTTTTCCGGGAATTTCAATTTAAAAAGTGTGGGATACTTAGCGAACGATCCTGTCAATCTCTTTTAATTCTTCATTAGTAAAATTAAGATTATTTAATGCTCCGACTGCGTCATCAATCTGTTCTACTTTACTTGCTCCGATAAGCGCGGATGTTACAACCGGATGGTGAAGAACCCATGCAATTGCCATCTGCGCAAGGGATTGATTTCTTTTTCCCGCCAACTCATTTAATTTTTTAACCTTGCTGAGCTTATCTTCCGTTATGTATTCGGGTTTAAAATAAGTATAAGGTTTTCCGGCTCTTGAATCGGGCGGGATCCCGTGCAGATATTTATTTGTTAGAAGTCCCTGGGCAAGCGGGGAAAAAACTATGCAGCCGATCCCTTCATTCTTTAAAACATTAGTTAGGCCATCTTCAATCCACCTGTTCAGTAAATTGTACACAGGCTGATGAATTAAACACTGAGTACCTAAATTTTTCAGAATATCCGCAGCACGTTTTGTTTCTTCAGGTTTATATTGCGAGATCCCGGCATATAAAGCTTTTCCGGAACGGACAATTTGATCTAATGCGCCCATTGTTTCTTCCAGGGGTGTTTCCGGATCCGGCCGGTGATGATAAAAAATATCAACGTATTCCAGTCCCATTCTCTTCAAGCTTTGATCCAGGCTTGCAATCAAATATTTTCTTGAACCGAAGTTGCCATAAGGGCCGGGCCACATATCCCAGCCGGCTTTTGTAGAGATAATTAATTCATCTCTGAAATTTTTAAAATCCGCTGCGAAAAGCTTACCGAATGTTTCTTCTGCAGAACCGTAGGGCGGGCCGTAGTTGTTTGCCAAATCGAAATGGGTAATGCCGAGATCAAACGCGCGGCGGAGAATCTTCCTGCAGTTCTCCAATACATCGACTCCGCCGAAGTTATGCCAAAGACCGAGCGAGATCTGCGGAAGCTTTAATCCGCTTCTGCCGGTCCGGATATAGTTCATTTTTTCGTATCGGGATCCGGAAGGTACATATTGCATGAGCACTTCCTAACCGTTTTAGTTGATAAAATTATTTTCTCTAAAATGTTTGTGCTTAAAGATATGATTCTATTATTTAAGCAGAATCATTTTTCTTACCGCTTGAAATCTGCCTGCACTGATTTGATAAAAATAAATTCCTGCGGGATATTTGCCGCCGTTAAAATCAACCGAATAAAATCCCGCACTCTTATTTTCATCAATAAGAATTTTAGCTAATTCTCCCAGTATATTATAAACGCTTATTTTAACATGAGATTCTTCTGGCAGGGCGTATTGAATACGGGTTTCCGGATTAAAAGGATTGGGATAATTTTGAAAGAGAAAATAATTTTCAGGTATTTTTTTTGAAAGCTGTTCATTTATTCCGGTCACATTCCTCCTGATTTCTAACCCGCTTAATTTAGCATTATCCCTAACGGAAATAAAATCTAAGTTAAGTATTCCATCGGTTATTTCAAGAGGAACAACCACATCGTATGCTTTATATTTCCCGGTACGCATGTAGAGATCAAGATTAAAGATGGCCCGCTTCCCTTCTGCATCCACATTAAAAACTCTCATGTTTGCTGCGTCCTGGTATATCTCGGCAAATTTCAGTACAACATCATAGGATCCATTCTCCAGAGGTATCGAGTAAGAAAAATCTCCGTACCTTTCCGTCTGATAGAGTACGTCATCTTCAGTACCGTCGATTGCCGCAGCAGTGCTGTAAGCAGTTCCGCCGCTTACCCAGCCTGAAGCGGCATCGGAATTGTATTGAATTCCTTCACCTGAAAGATAATTGTTTCCACCGGCATTCAGTGCCGTAACTACATCTCCGTTTCCCCCGTTCTGCGTAGTAACTTCGCATTCATTACTTGGATCAGATGCTCCTTGCGAATTATATGCCCTGATCCTATACCTGTATGCAGTCGATCTTAATAAGCCTGTATCGATAAAAAATGTGTCGCTTGTTGCGGTCGTAGCAAGAGTTTGAAAATTGCCGTCATAATTAATTTCAATTATATAACCAAAGTTCTCAGCCGAAGAACTTCGCCACCTTAATTCTATTTGACTCGGGCTTAAGCTGATTGCCTGCAGGTCTTCGGGGGCAGAAGGGATTCGAATTCCCGGCTTGGGATCTCCTTCGACTTGAATTGTAATTCCGCCTGGTGTTATTACTCCTGTCCAATTTATTTTAATATGCTTTTGGTCTCCGCTTCCAACCCGCAAAAAACCAGCATCGGCTCCGTTAACCTTTACAAAATGAACGGAATTTGAAGAATCAGAATACAAATCTTTTACATACAATGTTGATACGTTCATCGAATAATCAGGTTTAAAAACAATCTCCTGATTTTGATAGGAATCTCCGTAGGTATTATCACTTATAGTTGCATAACCATCGGGAGTAAACAATAAGGCATCCTGCAGTTGATGATTCAACGAATCGAAAAGATTCGGTTCCAGCCATAATTCATCCGAATATTCATTCCTATGATAGCCTATAATAGAATAATAATTCCGCCAAAGCACGGGAGTGCTTATATATTGATTTGATCCGCTTGTGCTTGAAGCGATCCAAGTAGGTGAAGTAACTTTGGATGGAATTCCCAACTGCTGGTTGAAAACAAGATTTCTATTTAAATAATTCCTTTCATACCAATCTTTCTGAAGTGCAGACCAGATGTTTGAGCGGTTAGTCTGCAAAGCATATCCTCCCAGATGACCCGCCAAATAAGGAGCCCATTCGGAATAACTGCCGCCGTTGTA
>DATKLQ010000587.1:0-2328 GCA_035542335.1 Ignavibacteriaceae bacterium
CCCCCCGTTGCTGAAGCCGAAAAAATCCGCTTTCCTGATTTTCAGGTACTTGAGTAAAGCAGTTACATCATCGGCATCCTGCTCAAAACTTTCAGGTCGATCGATATTGGGCGTATGCCCGTGCCCCTGAAGCTCCACCGCGATAATTTTTCTATTCCTGCTGAGAAGAGGAAGAATTTTTCCGAAGTTAGTTCCGATTGTGGAGCCGCCGCCGTGAATCAGGACAAGCGGAACAGGAGTGCCGGCTTGAGATGAACCGTGAATTTCGTAATACATTTTCAGGGCGCCTACAGGAGCATATCCGCTTTGAATATTCTGTGCAATTAAAATCCCAAACACCGGTGAGAAAATTCCAAGAAATATTAAAACCGATAACATCGTAAAATCCCTTTTGTACTATTTTATAAAATCTTCTCTGTGAACGGACATGCCGATTAGTGTTAATCGTTAAATGTTAATCCCGCCAAGGACGGGACAGGTAGTTAACCGGAGGGTACAATTAACGATTAACAATTAACGTTTAACTTTTTATAAAGATTTCTCAGGATGATGAGAGTGTTTTACACTCCCGAACCTTTCTACTGCTCTGGCGTGAGCCCTTTCCGCTTCAATCTCACGGTCCCGGGGTTCTCCGGCAGTCACCAACGAGTCAAGAAGCTTCCGCGCAGCCCCGGCAACATCTTCAACTGCAGAAAAGAAAACCTCCTCATTTACTTTTGAAGGCTTTGTAAAACCTGAAATCTTTCTTACAAATTGGAGCGAGGCGTCTCTTATTTCCTCATCCGTTGCAGGAGGATCGAAGTTAAATAAAGGTTTTATATTCCGGCACATAGTTTACTCCGACAAATGGATACTTATTTACGATTTACGATTTATGATTTATGATTTACGAGTTTGTAACATACCGACGAACACTTTACTCATTATGAGTTCCTATTTAATTTCAGTTTTTATAAACACGGATTAATTTTATTGCAACATAAGACTGCCGTAAAATCTTTTAAAGGCGCATCAACGGCAATTTAAAGGGCTGATTCCGCCAAACAAGATTAAATCACATATTCCCGGGAAGAATTATTATTCAGTGAAAATGATTCTTATAATGATCAGCAATTGAAAGGTTAAACTATTTCAAAGAATTTAATTTTGAAAATAAATCCGGAAGAATTTTTTTCCAGGGTGATTCAAGGCAAAAATCTCAAGCAGAAGAAACTTTATCCATCAAAGCTAGCAGCTTAGTGGTTGTATTCCAGTTCCTTATTGTCATATACTTATAAATCGGGAGCATAATAATTTTTGGTAAACGGCTTTGAGATGCTTTCGCTGTCAGTCTTGAGAAATAAAGTACATTTTTACCGGCATAAGCATTATCAACTCCTTCTCTAATTTTTACATCATTCATGGCTGTTTGGGCTGTCAGCGGTTCTTTTAAAAAGATTACATCGTACCTGAAATTTGACGGATCGCTGCCGAAGTTTTCCGGAGCATTTCTAATTATGCCGTTCAGCCCCTTATCTGTTACAAGAACAATCCTGGAATTATAATTAAAGGTTTTCGATAATTCATTTTCAATTTTTAAAGTCAGCTTAACTTTATTTTTTTCATCTGAACTAAAAATGACATTGCCGCTCTGAATGAATGTAGCAACATCAATGCAGCCCATTTTTTCAAAACAGCTTTTAAGAGCGGACATCTTAATAATGTTGTTTCCGCCTACATTTATTCCGCGCAGCAAGGCAAGATAACGGACTGAGCTCATCTTTTAATTTTTTTTGGTTTAGTTTTAGCCAGATTCTCTTTCACCCTGTACTTAACAATTTTTTTAATCAATGATAATGGGATTGGTCTATTCAGCGGAAACTGAATTGAACCTTTTCCTGACCTGTAAACAGCTATCTCTTTTTTAAATGCTTCAGTTCCGCTGGGTGCCGGGTAAAACCCGATATGGTTTTTATAGCCGGCGAAATGAACAAGGTTTCCGTTCAGTTTAAATGTCGGTATCTGGTAGCTTATTGTTTCTTCCGCTCCAGGTGCTGTTTCCTTTATGGTTTCCCTGATCTTCCGCAGGATTTTCTGCATATCTTCGGGAAATGCTTTTATATATTCATCTATTGTTTGAAACTTATCTTTTCTGCTGATCATTTTAATATTTCTATTAATATATATTTAAATATCTGCTGAGAAATTATAAAAATGAGCTTAAGATCGGAAGGCGCGATTGCGTCAAACGAAAGGGCAGATTACGGCATTTGAACTAAATCACTCAGAATATTTTTTCCTGATATTTTTTAAGTTGAAATATGTGTCAGCTTGCCGGTAAAATAATCC
>DATKLQ010000588.1:0-9007 GCA_035542335.1 Ignavibacteriaceae bacterium
GTTTATCTTGCATCTCCTTTAACGGTAGGAGCATCTGCAATAACCGGAGTTATTACAGATCCGAGAGATTATTTATAGTGATTAGTTAGAAACTTATAAAAAGGAAATAATATCTGAATGGAAAAAATTATAAGAGGAAAAGTATTCGTTTTAAGTGATAATATTGATACTGATCAGATTATTCCTGCCGAACACCTGGTTTACAGTTTATCTGATCCTGAAGAATCAAAAAAATACGGTCACTTTGCTCTCTCCGGGGTTCCTCTCTCTAAAGCAGGTTTACCAGAGGGAGGAATTCCTTTTATTGAACCGGGAGATAGAAATTACTTTTCGCAATTCAGCATAGTTTTAGCGGGTTCAAATTTCGGCTGCGGCTCTTCAAGGGAACATGCTCCTTTTGCGCTGCAGGTGGCAGGGGTCAAAGCAGTTATCGCAGAGTCCTATGCCAGGATATTTTACAGGAACTGTGTTGACGGAGGTTTTCTTATCCCTTATGAAACTCCAGTGAAGTTAAATGTAAAAATCAGAACAGGCGACGAAATAGAAATCGATTTAAATAAAGATACTCTTAAAAACAAAACTACAGGCGAAAACTACAATTTAAAACCTTTAGGAGATATTCTTCCAATCATAGAGACCGGAAATATCTTTGAGTATGCTAAGAAAACCGGAATGATGGTATAAAAAATTTTAATTTAATTTTTGGTGTTCAAAATGAAAAATGAAATTGAACTATTTGATACTACTTTAAGGGACGGTACGCAAGGAGAAGGAATAAATTTATCCGTGCAGGATAAACTCCTCATATCTCAGAAACTTGATGAATTCGGAATCGATGTCATTGAAGGAGGGTGGCCGGGAAGCAATCCGAAAGATGAAGAATTTTTTCAAAAGGCAAAAAGCCTGCATTTATCAGGGGCTCAGATATGTGCATTCGGCTCAACTGCCAGATCACCAAAGAATATCGAGAACGATCCCAATTTGCTGGCATTGTTGAAAGCTGAAACTCCTGTTGTTTCCATATTCGGCAAAACCTGGCGCCTGCATTCCAAAGTCGGCCTGGGTTTGTCTGATTCTGAAAATGAAGAATTAATTTTTAAATCCGTAGAGTTTTTAAAATCCAGCGGCAGACGGGTTATTTACGATTGCGAACATTTTTTTGACGGCTATATAGATGATAAGGAGTTTGCCCTAAGAATGCTGAGAGCAGCGGAAAGAGCCGGTGCAAGCGTCCTGGTGCTTTGTGATACCAACGGCGGTACCCTGACTCATCAAATAGATACTATAGTAAATGAACTTAAGAGCCTTATTAAAGTACCCATCGGTATTCATGCGCACAATGATGCCGAACTTGGCGTCGCAAATTCCCTTGCTGCTATAGAAGCCGGTGCTGTACATGTTCAGGGAACGATAAACGGGGTCGGAGAAAGGTGCGGCAATGCAAATCTATGCAGCATAATTCCTAATTTGATCTTAAAACTTAAAAAACAAAGCAAGAGAAAGATAAATCTTGAACACTTGACCTCTGTTTCTAATTTTGTTAATGAACTGATGAATCTTACTCCGAACACCCGAGCGGCTTACGTTGGAAAATCTGCATTCGCCCATAAAGGCGGAATACATGTAAGTGCTGTTTTAAAGGAGAGCAGAATGTATGAACACATTGAACCTGAAACGGTGGGCAATAAACAAAGAGTGCTGATCTCCGATTTATCCGGGCAAAGCAATATCCGCTATAAAGCAAAAGAGCTGGGAATCGATCTTTCGGATAAAAAAGAATTAAGCAAAAAAGTAGTTAATTATATCAAGATGCTTGAATACGGCGGTTTTCAATTCGATGGTGCTGAAGCTTCTTTTGAACTTCTGCTGAGTTCGGAAACCAATGAGTTTTCTCCCTACTTCCGGGTACTTGATTCAAAAGTTCAAGTGTTTTTTGATGATAAAGGACATTCTACTGCTGAAGCTGTCCTAAAAGTTGAAGTTGACGGTGAAATCGAGCATACTGCATCCGACGGAGACGGCCCTGTTAATGCTCTGGATAAAGCATTGAGGAAAGCTCTGCTGAGATTCTATCCGGAAATCTCCTTAATTAAGCTTGTTGATTATAAGGTGCGCGTGCTTGATGAAAAAGAGGGTACATACGCAAAAGTCAGGGTGATGATCGAATCCAGCGACGGGAGCGAAACATGGAGCACTGTCGGAGTATCAGCTAATATAATTGAAGCCAGTTTTCAGGCTTTGAGCGACAGCATTAATTACAAGCTTTTTAAATTTCAGAGAAACAAGAAAAAAGAGACCGCTTAAAATTTCATAAATGATTTAAGAAAAGAAAAAGTTTTTATTTAAATAGATCTGGATATATACCATTCAACGAAAATAATTAATTCATTTGAAGAAGGTATCGAAAAAAATTAAATAGAACTATTCTTCAATCTTTACTATTTCAATTCTTCTGTTTTTTGCTCTTCCCGTCTCCGTGCTGTTGCCTGCAACAGGATTTCCACTTCCTTTACCGTCCATTCTGAATTGAAAGGAGGGAAGACCTTTCGAGACGAAATAATCTACTAGTACTCTTGCCCGATCCAAGGAAGAAAGTTTCAGCTGATCTTCAGGGCCTTTATTATCTGTATAAACATCAATTCTCCACTTTGTCCAAATATCTTTTGAAAAGAATTTTGAAATTTTATCAAGAACACCAAGTGCTTGTGGTTTAATTTCGCTTTTCCCGGCATCAAAAACAAAGTCTGCTGCGATAGTAATTTTCCTGGTTGAAGGACTATATTCTTTGGGCTCTACAGGTTCATTTATATTTTTGTTTTGGGTTGTATCTATTTTATTCTGAATAGTTTTTATCGTATCGGGGCATCCATCTTTATTTACAAGGGTGCCAAGAGGTGTACCGGGACATTTATCGGCTTCATCAATTACTCCGTCTGAATCGGAATCTTTTTTCCCTGCCTCGGTTTCGCCTTCCGGACAGCCGGATTCATCTACAGGCGTTCCCAGCGGAGTATTAGGGCATTTATCTGCATTATCATATACCCCGTCGAAATCACTGTCGGGGCAGCCTGAGGAATTGACTCTTGCACCTTTTCGTGTATTAGGGCATTTATCCAAATAATCCGGGATTCCGTCCAAATCACTGTCAATTGGACATCCATCCTGATCGACCTTGATTCCCGGGGGCGTATCCGGACACATATCTTTTGAATCAGCTACTTTATCTCCGTCGGAATCTTTTTCACCTAATAAATGGAATGATATACCAAGCAGTCCGACTGCATAAAAATCACTATTCACGCCAGCATGTTTATTGTCCAAATAATCACTAGAGGTAAAATGAAATGCTAATCCGATATTAATGCTTAGAAAATCCTTAAGAGGAACTCTGGCTCCAACCTCGACATCATATGTATTGGCGTTGGTATTATGAGAGCCTAATGAATCACTAGTTTGAAACCAAAGATTAGAAATACCCGCAAATACATAAGGGAAAAATTGATTATTTATAGAGTAAGAATAAGCAATACCACCGCCTGCAAAAGATATATCGTTTGTAAATTTCGGAGGCGTATGCAGGGGATCCTCACCCGAAAGGCTTTCCACTCCATAAAATCCCCTCAGGCCAAAGATATGATTTGCTTTAATAGGGAAAAAATATTCGGTATTAAAAATACCTGCCAGTCCGATTTTATCGTTTGTATAATCCGTTTTTGCTATCGTCAATCCGCCGTTAAGTGAAAGAATTAATCTTCCTGAAAAAACATTGTCCTCCTGAAGATTTTGTCCAAAGATTTTAGATAAAAGTAAAAACGAAAATAAGATAAAAAATATAAGTTGTTTCATTGTCCCCTCTTATTTAGCAACAGGATTTTTAAAGAAACTCATTAACCGTCAATTGATAATATAGAGAAATAAGAGCTATAAATTAATATTTACAGGAATAAAAATACAGTTAAAGATTATAAAGTTTATAATTCATTGCATCCAATTATATCATATACGTTATAGAGTTCTCCTATTTTTTTCGGAAAGTTTAACCTATTAAAAAATTGTAAGATTTACGTGTAATAATTACTATTTCAACGGTTAGTTAAATCATCAAAGATCAAAAATCATTGTAAAAGCTGATATTTTATAATGATTTTAGGTTATGAGGGGACAGGATTTCGCATTCTGAAGCAAAAATCCAAAATGGTACATAAATAGCATAGTAATTGCAATAAACAGAGTTAAATAAATTTAAGATTTTAAAAAATACTTTGGTCTTATTGGAGGAATGAATGGAGTTATCCAAAATCGCTTTTCTTGAAACGTATTCGATTGAAAATAACGGCGGTATAATGGGGGCTATACTAGTAACTGATGCCGAAACGAAACCACTTGAATTTAGAGTTACAGCACCTATTAAAACTACAAATTTTCAAAAAACTCTCTATGGAGATGTACTTCTGGAGCACATATTAGTCGAATTAATTTCTGTTCCATTAATTAGTGCCATAAACGAAGAGATTGATTTGATTTTAGTAAGAGACGGATTATTTCTAGGAGCTAATAATAAACAAGGAACCAGGGTAGTAAGAATCTCTAAGGAAGAAGAACCCCGCTCCGGAAAATCAGCCGAGGCATTTAGTTTAAATGGTTCGAAAATATTTGTTGAAACTTCAAAAAAATATGAAGGTGAGCTTCCTGAAATAAAGGAAAAATTAAATTCGATTGCAGAATCCAGGAACTTAATTGAACCTTTTGATAGATTAAAAGTAGCCTGCGAGCAAGTTCACCTGCAAAAAACCGGTGAATAAAAATTAATGTTAAAGCAAGTTCGAAAGAAAATTGCTTCCTCAATCTCCAATTCTGATGAACCCGAACAATTTCTATGGAATAAATGGCTAAGGGCGCCGATTACCGAGTACGAAATTGTTACCTCTCCGGGTGTTCAAATATATGATACTGAAAATTTAAATGAATGGATAGCTCCGCCTTCTCTTCAGCAGGAGATATTTGATTTTTCCCGGGTAAGAGTATCTAAAAAAATTGAAAAATATTTCGTCCCTAAAATAAAAACTAACAAAATTTTTTTCGGCTTCGGTGAAACCGTTAACCAAAAGGTAAAAATTTCGGAAAACAATCCGCTGAAATTTAATGTCATAGCAAAGCTTGAACAAAAAGATGCCGATACTTTTTTGAATCTGAAAAAAGGAGATTCAAACGAAACTTCATTAAAACTTAATCCTCAGCAGAAGGAATCTGCATTTAAGCTGAAAAGCACAAAAGCCGAGAATATAGACTTGCCCCGGAATAAACCGGATGCCAAAAAACCTAAGAACCTTATTGATGAACATGAAATGTCATCGGCAAAGCTTCATGTAAATGAAGAGGAAAACCTGATTAATTCAAAGCCGGAAATCTTCAATATAGAACTTCTTAAACTTGAAGATTTGAAAAAACAGAAATCATCCGTAAAAGTTATTCAAGGAACCTTCGATCTGATCAATAATAAAACGGAGATTTCCAAGATTGAAGTCCAAAGCCCGGATAAACTGATTAAATCCATTGAATATTCGGAAAAAGAAAAAAATAAAACTGTAGCTTTCGATAAGGTAAAATCATCTCCCAAAATATATAAGGTTAAGACCTCCGGTATTGAAAAAATTAATGCTCCGGTCTATTATTTAAAAGATATACATCCTAAAGAAGTCAATGTGATAAATAATAATGCGGATATTTCAAAATATTTTGAGGAGCCTGAAAAAACTGAAGTTATCGATCCGCTTAGTGTCGTATCCAAAGAAGGAACCGGAGATCTGCTGTCTTCAATACTTCAGCCCTCATCCGGTTTAAAAGAAGCTGAAAAAGAAGAAATATTGTTTGAATTGTTTGATTTTCAGAAAGAAGGTACAGAGTTTTTAGGCAAAAATCAGCACAGCTTAATAGCTGAAGAAATGGGGACAGGGAAAACAATTCAAGCAGTGGCGGCAGTTAGGATTTTGTTCAGGCAGAAATCAATAAAATCCGCTCTTGTAATATGCCCGCAGGTTGATACGGGAAATATTGAAGCCACGACGCGAACAGGAAATCCTTCCGGGTGGGCGGGTCATTTCTCTATGCACGCACCCGAGCTCTCCCTAAATACTGTTACCGCGGATGAAACAAACGAAAAACAGGAAAAACAATCCTTAATTGAGAAATGGGGCAGCCAGGCATCAGTATTTATAATCGGCTATTCATCTTTAATAAAATCGATTAATTATGAAATAATAGATAAAGAAAGGCTGAAGAAATTTGACTGTATTGTTTTTGACGAGGTGCAAAACCTTATAAGTAAAAATATTACAAATTATTTTTCAGGGCTGGAAGGTTCAAAATTAAAATACATCTTCGGGTTGACTAGTCTGCCGTTCGCCTCCATTAAAAACGGAATTGAGCCTCTGTTCAAAACTGAAAATCATCAACTAGAGATTATTCAAAGAAAAAAATCTGATGCCGGCAAGGAGCTCCCTGCAGTAATCAAGCAGGACTACTGGCTGGAACTGGATGCAAATCAAAAAATAGAATATTCGAACATACTATCCCAAGGCCGGGAAAAACTTGCTCAGCTCGTACAAGCCGGGAATCCTTTTCTTATTCAGTCTAATGTGTTCACTTTAATTCATCAATTAAAACAGTCTTGTAATTTTTTCAGCAGCAGCGAAACAAGTCCGAAATCAGAACTCCTGCTGAACCAGCTGGAAATTATTTCTAAAACAAAAAAGAAAGTTCTTATTTTTTCTCAATACGATAAAATGGGAACTCAAAGACTGGAGCAGGTCCTGAAAAAAGCAGGAATTTCTTCAATGGTATACCAGACAAGCATGCCTGCCAGGGAAATGGAAAAAATTGTTAGAAATTTCAGAACAAGCAAAGATACAACCGCCCTCATTTTCGGGTTGAAGGCAGGCGGACTCAATATCAGCCTTCCCGATGTTCATTATATAATTCACTATGATAATTGGTGGAATCCAGTCACCCTATGGCAGGTTGAAGAAAAGATTAATTGCCTCGAAAAAGACGAACCTCTTAACATATATACTTATTTGAACGGCGACTCCATCGATTTAAAGATTAATGAGATGCTAGTTAAAAGGGGGCTGCTTGAAAAGAATATAATAGAAAATTTAAGCCCAGAAAATATTTACGAGTTTTTCAGCAGCGAAGACTGGCTGAATGTATTCCAGGTACCCGGATCGTCTGAGAAGGAAATGGAGGAAAGATTTTCAAAGGCAATCGGCAAAGTTGAACAATTAACTATAGATGATTTCCAGAATAAATTGAAGATGTTCTTTACCCGTTTAGGTTTTAAAAATTTAGTCCTGAGAAATGAAAAAAATAAAGATGTTGTCAATATTTCAGGCACATTTCTAAAGAACGGCAGGGAAAACAGAATGGAAGCTAAATGTTTATTCTCGGATGAAGGCCCGGACAAAGATTTTGAGGGATTCCTTACTCATAAAGATGATAAATTATTTATAGTATCTTTAAAAGCCCGGCAGAGTAAACCCCAAATTAAACTGCCAGGGAACGCGGCTTATATAAATCAGGAATTATTCCTTAATTATCTTGTTCATTTTAAATTAATATAACTTCTCATTTTTCCCCATAATCTTTTCACTCTTTTTAATTCTCCATAATGTTGTATAAAGAATAAATTAATGCTTGCAATTGTTCGGTTTTTACAAAGCAAAGATTCTCGATTGCATATTCTTGCCTGTAATAAAAAATAAAGTTAGTTTATGGGCTGTAGAATAACAGGGGTTCGAAAATGGGTAAAGCGGGATGCGTTTCGGAGGAATCTTATTTAAAATTATGACAATGACTTTTGTTCTTTTATCGAAATATCCGCTTAACGGAAGTTAAAACTAATTGTAAACAGACCTGGCCAATTATTCATCTGCGGGCATAATAAAAAAAATATTCCTCGGGGACAAATGAGAATATTTATAATGCTATTAACTTTCCAATTTGGAGGTAAAGCATATGCTGAAAAATAAAAACAGCAGTTTAATTTTCTCCTATCTCACACTACGTAAATTGATTGGGATACTCGGCATTCTTCTGCCATTTGCCTGTTTGCTCGGAGGCAGCTTATTCCAGAATAAACCCGTAATGGATTCGATTAGCGCATACTATCATTCCAACATGCGGGACATACTTACCGGCCTTCTTGTTGGGGTTTCACTTTTCCTTTTGACTTATAAAGGATACGAGTTGCGGGATTGGCTTATCGCAATCTTAAGCGGAGTGGCCGGACTTGGGATAGCAATATTCCCTTGCGAATCCCGTATTGAAATGTCATCTGCTGTGGGAGTGTTCCAGTTAACTCCTCCAATCGCCGGATATCTTCATTATGGATCAAGTGCTCTTTTCTTTATTCTCCTTGGGGTAAATTCATTCTTTCTTTTCACTATAGGTGATAAGGAGAATTGGACAAAGAGTAAAACTGTCCGTAACGGCATCTATCGTGCGTGCGGTCTCGTTATATTTGCATCGCTATTAACACTGGCGATCTTTAGCTTGATTCTCCGTAATGAACTTATTACAACAGTTTGGACATTAGTCTTTGAAACCATCATGCTCCTGGCTTTTGGTATATCCTGGTTAGTGAAAGGAGAAACTCTTTTTGCCGATAAACCAAATGAGAAACGCTTTAACGTTATGATGGTTCCTAAGGATGCTGTATTGAAAAGTTAAAAATCTTCTCTAGATATAAATCTTATTAAAGAATACGATGAGTATGAGGAGATAAGATCAAGCTGTTTTGACTCAAATGCCTGTTTAAATACGATTTCCCAAGGTCTGTATCTGGATGTAAACCCCTTTTCAATAGTAATATGAAATCCTAATCTAGATTCCGGATTTATGGATGTTCCGGTATAATATTTATAAGCTGATTTGGATTTTAGTATATAAAGGAAATAACCCATAAATCAAAAACCCCAATGAGAAATTGGGGCCTAAATTGGCTCCGCAG
>DATKLQ010000589.1:0-16083 GCA_035542335.1 Ignavibacteriaceae bacterium
CCCCAGTAAAGCCTTCCTATACTAACCGGATGGATTGGGATCTGCAGAGTTCTTGAATATGAATTATCCAGGTAGGGATAGAAAGGTAATGAATCATAAGCAAAGCCGAACTCCGAGGAATAAACGAAATCCATGTCATTAATTACCTTGCCTATCGCATTGTTGAATTCCCCGTAAGGAGCTGCGAATCCGGCCGGCCGTATATCTATTTTTTTTAATCTTTTCAGACCTTGGGATATATTCTCATAATTTTTTTTATAAGATCGGAAAACTTTATGCCTATTGCAGTGCAGTCCGATTTCCTGATTCTCTAATTTTTTGTAAAAATTAATTTTATCGCCGGAGGAACCGGTCTCGACAAACCATGAAGCCTTAATGTTATTTTCCCTGCAGACAGAATACAAACTTTGAAGGTCGTCTAAATCTGCGAAATCGGTATCAATTCTGAATCCGAATATATTTTGTCTTCCGTCGGGAAACGGCCACAAAGAAATAAAGGGCAAATTTCTAAAATGGAAAAGATTTTCCAGCGCTCTTTGCAAATAATGATAAATACTTCCTTTAGAAACTGCAGAGACCCGCTCATTCATTTCTTTCCGGGAACAGGCGGAATAAAAATTTTTTCTTTTAATGCGCCGGTCATTCATAAGCGAAGCAATCCCCGAGGGAAGCATGATTACCCGACCTTTTCCAGAATCAAATTCTTTCCACGTATTCATGTTTTCCTGGTTCGGAAAAGAGTTTGCATCAGCCGGGACAAAACAAGATTTGTAGATATCACACGGAGGCAGATTTTGAATAGATGCCGAGGGCAGGAAATATTTGATATAGTTATTTCGGGCTTCCGTTTTAAGCACCTTTGACAACATATCTGCTCCCCCTATTACGGTGCCTCCTTCATTTAAATAATTTTCCAGGTTTTTATATTTTATATTTTCTTCCGATACGATAACCGAAACGTAATCTTCCGGATGCAGATTCGCCCCGCTTAATTCTAAATAAGATACTCCCAATTGCCGGAGGAGAGTTTCCCAGCCCGGATTAAGTCTTGTTATTCCGATTTGAAGTTTCAGGTAAATATCCTTTTAATAAATCTGATTTCTTCGAACGTAAAGCCGGTTAACAATGCTATAACCGGCACGGCGACAATTAATGTCAAGATTATTTGAATAAGTAAAGAAGTTTTCAAAGCAAGCAGGAGAAGAGAAATAATTACTGCAGCTGCTGAGGGAAAAAGAAATTTGCTGTACAATTTAAAGCTGAATATTTTTGAAATCTTATAATACATGAATAACATCGAAGACAATTCGAATAAGATCATTGCCGCTGCCGGACCGGGCGTGCCTAGGAAATCCGTCAGAAGAAAAGTGCTTATTAAAAAAATTATCATACCTAGAAAGATTGAGGCGGTATATATTTTTTCTCTGTTGATTCCTATTAAGGTATAAGTAAAAATGGAATTCACCAAGGTCATAGCAAAAAACGCGGTTAAAATCCGGAAAGGCAGGACAGCACCGGCAAACCCGCTGCCGAAAATAAAATTAATCATAAATCCGGAGACGATCACCGTAAGTACGGAAAAGGAAAGAGAAAAAAAAGAAATTATTTTTAATGAGCGGTTAAGAATATTGTTAAGGGTATCCGGCGATTCATTAAAATATTTTATAATCTTGGGAAAAAACAAGGCACTGAAGACCCTGTCGAAAACCAGCATAAGAATCACAGTCTTTGATGCTGCACTGTAAATGCCGGCTTCATTAGTACCTGCTATTATCCCTAAATATATTATTGGGAACATCTGCACAAATGAAGTAATTGCGGCAGCTGTTCCCAGGAAAAAAGATTCTTTAATCAGATAGAAACTTTTAAGGTTTCTCAGATTGATTTTGAGCTTATAATTAAACTTTTTGAAATAATAGATCAATAAAACGGCATTAATAATTCCTCCGCCTGTCCATGCAATACCGGTCATTACAGTATCGCCCGGATTTTTTACAATGATTAAAATCAGCAGCAAATAAGCAGTCATTCCTGCTATTCTGCCGAATGAAATAATATCCATCCTTTGGTATCCCTGGAAAAACCATTCCAGCAGGAATGCGGAAGGAAAAAGGAAAAGATTATATGCAAGTATTACCGCAGCTATTTCACGGGAATGAATCAAGAAATAAACCGGTACAGCAGTGATGATATAAATTATAACCGATAAGAAAATTCTTGCACTGATTATATCACTTGTGATTGTGCTGTCCTCATTTTTCGAGATAATTTTTCTAGTGCCTAAGAGATTTAATCCGCCGCTGCCGAAAATCATTGTATAGCTTAAAACCGCAAGCCCGATATTTATAACTCCGAAAGAAGATTTCCCCAGAATCCTTGCTAAGTAGGTAACCGCAAGGAAACCCAGCAGCCTGGAAAGAAGCTCAAAAGAAAAAAGTGAGATCGTATTTTTTAAATTTTTATTAAATTCCATTATACCAGGACCGTCAGATTTTTCCAATATATATTGAAATTGCATTCGGCATCTCCTTGAGACGATTCATTCTGTTTTGCATACGCTGGAATGCAATACTCTCACAGGCTGTGCAATACGGCTTTAAGTTCTCGAATATTTCCGGGTTCAAATTTAATAATATTCTCTTCATCAATTTCCCGGATACATCCGGCCGCCGGAGCAATAACTTTCTTTCCGTAGTTTAAACCGAGTATTACACTTCCGGAAGTCAATATTTCTGAGAAGTTAAAAAGCAGAAAATCCGCACAATTAAAAAATACCGGAATATCGACATCAGGAATAAATTTAGGAATCAAGCAAATATTTGACGCGTTTCGAACTGCAATTAAAACTTCCTTTAAATATCCTTTATCCCATCTTTTAACCGGACCGGCGATAATTAAATTATTATTGCGTAGATCTTTAAAAAGAGCCGCAGCTTCAATAATTCCCTTATACCGGGCAATTGCTCCGAACATTAAGAAATTCTTTTTCTTCTTTAATTCTAGTGCTGTTTTGTATTTTTCTTTAAGCAGATCTATAGAGCGATCCCTTGGGATTATTACTGCGGGAAATTCGGGATGTTTAACGGTGAAAAATTTGTCCGGCTTTACCTTCAATATCGGGCCCATTATATCCGCAGCGCCGCTGCAGTGAACATGAATTTTATCTGCTAAAAATGCAAAATAAATTCTTATTATTTTGTTTAGGAACAAACAACATCGGCGGTGAGGGAACTTATTATGCACCGTCCAAATAATTTTTCCACCGAGCAATTTAAAAAGCGAAACAGCGGAAATCTTCCAGACCATTCCAGCCAAAGATTTCAGGTCGGTTATCTCCAGCCAATGATAGTGAAGGATGGAATTTTCATTTTTTATTCTGCTTAAGATAATTTCATAATGCCTGAAAATAGAAAGGCTTCTGATTTCCAATAAGAAATCATTTTTATTTTCTAGGAAATCTTTATAGAGGAGGTACAAATAGTCGGTACCGGGTGAAGAGAAGTTAATTTTTGGAATAACATAAATTTTTCGAATATCCTTACACAGCTTTTTATATTCTGTGTAGAGAGGATCTTCAATCATACTTCCCGGTTCTTTTTAATCTAAAAAGGAATGAATTACAGGAACACTTGAGAACAATAAAAGATAATATAAAATTCCGGCCGAATATAATGCCTGTTTAATTAAAATTTAAAATTCAAAGAGACCGAATGTCCCGATCCCAGTCCAAAGCTGAATGGAGAGAGCGCATAATCAAAAGATAAGCTCCCCCATTTTAATCCCAGACCGCCCGTAAAATTTTTAGATTCGTAACCGGATTGATAGCCTCCTCTAAGCGCAATCAAATTATTATAAACCACTTCCGCGCCGAAATTAAGATGAATATCGTCGACTTCAAAATATTTCTGCAGCTCCGCTGCCGCTCCTATTTCAAACTTGGAATCATTCAAAATAAAATTGTATGCCGGACCTATTCTGAATTCGGAGGGCAGCTTTGTTTCCTCTTCCCTCAATTTATTCATGCTTCCCAGGTTCCTTACAGCGGCGGAAACGGAAAGTCCCTGAAGAGGTGTGAAATAGTTAAGCCCGATATCAAATCCTAATCCTGTTGATTCATCGACAAGCATTCCTTCATACAAATATTTAATTGAACCTCCTGCGGAAATATTATCGGTAATATTAAAACCTGTAGAAAGGCTTCCGAAAAAATAGTGCGCATCGAAGGTAGATTCCGGCTCGGGAACCGCACCGGATCTTACTTCAATATTTCCGATTGTAGTAACGTTGAATCCAACTCCTAAGGGCAGGCCCAAAAGATCAAATTTTACTCCAATGAGCTCGCTTCTAACATCCTGTATCCATTCATTATGCATAAACATGAATTCGGTACCGGCAACCAAAGGAAGCTTTGAAGGATTATAAAAGAGTGAAGTTACATCCCGCGAGCCTGCTGCTCCGGCGTCTCCCATTGCAATATTCCTCGCACCAAATCCGAATTTCAGAAAAGATAAACCTGTTTTACCTGCCGATTGGGCATACAGTGAGAGAAACGGGATCAGCAAAATTAAAATAGATTTTATTATAATATTTTTCATTATTCCGGCGGCAGTTCCTTTAAAATTTAACATTTATTCCCACAATATGCCTGTCAAACGGGGAGTAAGGTTCGAAAACAAACGCATAATCGATTCCGACTAAAATTGAATTAAGACCATAAAAATAAGAAAAACCTGCCGAAGGATTCATTTCATAATCCTTATTGCTCAGGTTCCAATTATCTAATCCGCCTCTTAGAAAAAAATTTTCGAAAATATTATATTCAATACCGGCCCTGATAATATTTGTTTCTGCATTGCTGTTTTCGAATTCAGCTGAGCCTATTATTCCCAAATCCCTATTTCTATATCTCACCCCGATTTTTTTTAGGACAGGGAAGTGATCGGTTGACGTGGATCCTTCGACATCAAAAACCGGGGAGGTATTCCATTCATACTTAGTATTTAAATCGGAAATCATTAATGAAAAATTCCATTGTTCATTCAGCATATATAAGATCCCTAAATCAAACCCGAACCCTGTTGAATTTATATCTTCATAGAGCTTGTAATAATAAATTTTTGCAGCCAGCCCTGCGGCAAATTTTCCGGAGAACCTGTTAGCCAAAGCTATAAAGAATTGATTCTCAGAAGTGGAAAGATTACCCGTTTTAACGCCGTCATTGTCCCTGCCGTCAATTTTTCCCACGCCTGAGTTTATAATGCCCAAGCTAAGCCCGGCAATTGCGCTCGGTGTATGTCGGGATGTATCTCTTGAAGAATAGAATTCAAATTTTCTTGTAAAATTTATAAAATTAAGGGATCTGTCGAGGGATAAAAAAGAATACGAGGTCTGGAACATATTCCTTTCCTGGAAGACGGAAAGAGCAGGATTATAATATGAAACCAAGTTTCCCTCGGTAACAGCAGACATTGCATTCCCCATTCCCATTCCCCTGGCTCCGAATCCCATTCTGCTGAATGCACCGGGTTTGACGGAGAGCTTCGAAAATTGAGGCTGAGCAAAAAGTAATTGCTGCCCGCATAGGAAGAATAAAACTATGATAAGATTCTTCAATAGGACCTCTTAAAGTTCGGGTTCAAGTTCAGGTTCAAGTTCAAGTTCAGGTTCAAGTTCAATAATCGTATGCGGTTTCATCTTCATACACTCTATCCGAAATACTTTTTATCAAAGCGATTAGCATTGATACAATTTCTATTAGAATTTTTTTCCCTTCGTCTGCTGTCTCTTCGGTAATTATCTTTTTCTTTACTAGAACATCCAGGCAAGCTGAAGATTCTAATGCCGATCCTCTCGCAATATCATAATAATGACTCTTATCTTTATTAGTAAACCTCCCTGTTCCCTCTGCAATATTAAGAGGAATTGCAGTAGAGTCTTTATCAAGCTGAAGATATACGTTTAAATTTATAGAGTTTTCAGTAAACAGCTTACTTGTAAATTCGATGAAGTTCAAAGCTTGCTGATAAACAATTAATTTTTCGTGATTAAATTTCATTGTAATTTCAATCTATTAAAATTCAACCTTGAATCATCTCGATAAACTTGAACCTCCAATCTTCTTGAACTTGAACCTTTTAATTTTTTTCTTGAACATAAAACTTTAACCTTCTTGAACTTGAACTTTTTCACTCTTTCACTGCATTACCAAGATTTTGCCATATTTAGGATCGTTGTCTCCAATCTCAATTCTGTAAAAATAAACTCCGTTCGGCACGGTATTTCCGGTATCATCCTTACCGTCCCAAACCTGCGGATCAGGATTTGTTACACCATCCATGTTTCTTGGTGCATTCTGAATTATAGTTCTGATGTAGTGCATTCCAAAGTTAAAAATCCTTATTGTTACATTTTGAATCTTACCGTTGGTATTGTATTTAAATTTCAATCCTCCGGCATCAATTCTGGGAGAAAATGGATTTGGATAGACAAAAGCTTCGTCAGATAAAATTTCCGATGGAGAAGCAAAATAAACTTTCCATGTTCCTATCCATGGCTCCCCGGCTGTTTCAGTTAACTTAGCAAGTCCATCTGCGGATCCAAGCCAAATATCGCTTCCTTCTGAAGCTGCTGAATAAAATACATTTGTTCTGATAGAATTTTTTGTTTCATCATCAACTATTGAGCTCGGCAGAATCCAGCTGATTCCATTATTGAAAGTCCGGAGTGCCCCGTTATCGGAAGCGGCAATTGAGCTGTTTCCTTTAAACCCGAAATTATGTACACTTTCATCTTTTAAAAAAACCTCCCAATTTTCCCCGCCGTCTGTAGAACCGCTGACTGCCTTAAATTCAGCTTTATCCTCTGCGGGCCAGGTTGATCCCCACAAAACATTGTCCGTCGAATCGTACCCCAGTGCTACAACAAAATTCCCGCTGATCGGATTTTCCTGGTTCAAATGATTAAACTTGCGCCAGCTTACGCCGCCGTCTGTAGATTTATTTATTCCGTTTGCCGTACCTACAAAAAGTGTCGAGTCATTAATAGATATAACAGAGAATGCCCTGTAATTCAACCATCCCTGACCGCAGTAGCTTCCGTCGGCAGGTGAAATGCAAAGATTATATCCCTTTAAAGAGTCCGATGGAGAGATTGAATCTAAACTGTCGGTAGGCAATATAACCCTTTCCCATGTTTCCCCCATATTAGTACTTTTACGAAGACCGGCGGCAAATGAGGTAATCCATATTGTACCGGGTGTGAATGCAATATCATATGTAAGATTCTGTTCCGTAACGGTAACAGGGAGCACCCGCAACCTGTTTACTCCATAAATTTCAACTGAATCGTTCAGGCTGTCAACCGGCTGTGGTATAGATATCCATGTTTTTCCTGTGTCGACAGAATATCTTAATCCGCTCCCTTGCGGGATTGATTCATCACCGCGCTGGACGGAATGTGCAGTAGCAGCCCAAATAGTATTGGTATATTTATCGTAAGCAAGAGCAGATATACTTTCGCTTCCAAATGCTCCCGTTTGGTAGAAATTAGTCCATGATGCCCCTCTGTCTGTTGATACACTCACTCCATTGTCAGTACCGAGCCAGACTGAATTCCCAACAGCAACAATATCGCTTATTGTATTGCTTGAAGGATTATCTGAAGTAGTTTTATTCAGTTTACTTTCTTTTTCAAGCATGTAAGATTCCGGGAAGATCTGTGAATACAAACTTCTGACTGAAATCAAAAAAAAGAAGAACATAACTGTTTTGGACATTATTCAACAATAATATTGTGGGTGATTGTACTGCTTGTATCCCCTTGCCTATCTATCGCCTGGAATCCAAATCTCCATGTCCCTGTTTGTGCAGTTGATGAAAATGAATTCTTAAAAGAATATATACCGTCGCCTGCTTTCTCATCACCAAACATTTCAGAATTTCCATCATCGTGCATTGAGAAAATAGTGTCTCCAGGATTTTCTTCGACAACAGTTCCATCGGGTCTATACAATTGAAAATATACAAATAGAACATCCATCAAACCATTAGGATCGGAGGCAGTTATATTAAAAATAAAAGTATCCGCACGTGCTATAGAATTGGGTATAATTAAATTAGAAATTGCAGGCGGAATATTAATTTGATTATTATAATACTCAAAATAATGGATGCTGATCTTCTTGATTATATCATCTTTATCAAGCACAAAATATTCAACTCTATAATTCCCGTTCGGATAATACTTGCTCAGAGGGAACCTGCTTGAGTAAATCTTATCGCCTTGCATAACATCCCCGTTTGAAATATCCCCGTTATCCAGGAGAACTACAGAATTCGAATTAAGCTTGATATCGGCAGATGAATATATATCGGCAAAAACAGATTTTATTCCTTCGTCTGAAATGAATTTCACTTGAAGAGTTATTGTAGAATCTCCCAAGATATATTTTTTAGAATCGAAGGAATATACAGAATCCACCTGATAGAGAGTTTTTTCAAAATCCACGACATTATTAAAATCTTTTTCACATCCCCAAAAGCCGGCAAGTGAAAACAGGGCGGCAGAAAAGAAAGAAACAAATTTTTTCATAGAGTTAATATTGGCTTTACTCCCGCTGTACTCAAGGTAAAAAATTAGCTACTAAACGTTAATATAAAAGGAGTTGGGGAGAATGATAATCCAAAAATAATAAAACAAATATACCCCAATATTTTTCTTTTTGGGTCAAGTCCGGTTTCATCATAAACGGGAGGATGCTGAAGCTTTATAATTAAATAAAGAATTACAGCCCAGAACAGCCAGCCGGTCCAGCCGAATCCGATCCCCAGCTTCAATGTTGAATCGGCAAAACCAAGTATTCCTATTACGAATAGAATAATAAAAGAAATAACGGCAATTTTCATATGGTTTTTCCGTCCGAACATTGTATAGCTTATATGTCCCCCGTCCAGTTGACCCACCGGGATCATATTCATTGCAGTAATAAATAGACCGAACCATCCGACGCATAAAAAGGGATAATGATAAATTTCGGACATCGGGGGAAAAAATTGGCCTTCCCTGACAAAAAGGAATTTCAATATTGAAAATAACAAAGTGTCTCCGAACTGCAGGTCAAGCCCTCCTTTTCCGAAAGAAGGTGAGAAGTAATCGGGATGGATTTTTAAAATATATTCTTTCCCGGGAACATTTAAAAAACCATAGATTAGCAGAATTAAACAGGCTATAAAACCTGCTAAAGGACCTGCAGCGCCAATATCGAACATAGCCTTTTTACTAGGCACGATTGATTTTGTCCGGATTACTGCTCCCATCGTTCCGAAATTTAAGAACATCGGAATCGGCGGAAAGGGAATATAATAAGGGAGAGTAGCGCGGACCTTATGATGCCTGGCAGCAAAATAATGCCCGAACTCATGGCAGGTTATCACAAATAAAATTGATATAGAGTAAGGTAGCCCGATTAAGTAATAACGCCAATCACTTTGAAATTCTCCAAGGCGGCCGGTTGTCCAATCCGTACCGGCAATGGTAGTGGTTAAAAATGTAATGAGAAACAAGCCGATATGGAGAAGATATTTTTGTTCCTGCCTTCTTTTCCGCTGCTCTTCAGCTACGACCTCATATCTATCCTGGGCATTATATTCTTGTTGTTCATCCGGCATTCTATAGGTCCAGATTAAATCCTATGGTTGTATATTGTTCATTTAAATCGAAGTACTCGCCATGAATACTTTTCCCCGAAAAATATGAGACCAACACAGAAAAACCTTTGGAATCATATTTCCCGAATTTTACACCGGCAGAAATAATATTATTGCCGGAGTATTTAGAAATTTTAGACAATTTAAAATCGTATGCTGCAAACGGTGTAAATAATCTAAAGCAATCTATCAAATAATAATCAAAGCCGATTTGATAAACATCTTTCCCTATTAGATCCGGCGAAACATGAAATATATAAGTAAAACCGACATAAATTCTTGCTCCGCCTACCCTGTAAAATGGAAACAGCTCTATAAATTCCTTGCTGAAGACCTGCGGTTTTCTGCCATTCCTCCAATTTTGGGTTCCGGTATCGAACTGCCCGTCTACTAAATGAGCACTGATATGGCTTAAACGGAACCTGAAACCGTATTCCGAATTTGCTTGGGTCTTTTTGCAACCGGCATTAATTCCGAATAGATAATCAATCGTTTCAACGGGAAAATGAAATTCTTTCTCTCCTCTCAATCTTGTATAAGTAAAAAGATCTGCTCCCAAAGAAAAAGTTTTTTCTCCGGCCTGTATACGGTATATATCGCTGGATCTACCGATATCCAGACGCAGGTGACTTTTTCCTAGGTGATATGAAAATCCTGCTTTAGGTTCAAGGAAGTTTGCGGTAAACGGCTGAATATTTAATTCGTGTGGAAACCATTCCGTCTGGATTTGAGAGATAAGAAATGAATTATATAAAAAAATGTTTAATGTAAGAAAAAAGAATATCCGCATTAACAGAATTTATCCGCCTGCATAATAATTATTAATTTTAGAGATGTAAAAGTAAGAAATTTAGAGAACAGTTAATAAGCTTGATACTGGATACTAGATGATTGAGAGAGATTGCCTATTGCTTACTGCATAAACTGGCAGAGCCAGAACCAAACTTTGGGAATTCGGTTACGGTTACGAAGCCCGTTTCGAATATCGGTAACGTGTATTCTACGATTTACGTTTTACGTCCAACGATACGGGTTTCATTACCGAATACCGCTAAACCATTTCTTTTCCATTTTGGATTCAATTTGACTATAAAGTTCATACTGCCTATTGAAACTGAATACTGGATGATGGATACTGGATGGCGGATTATGTTTGATGGATGAAGGATGATGGAGAAAGGATGATGGATGATGGAATAAAAGGTTAGGGTAAAGGGGCATTTCGATTAGCGGTCGCATTTTGGAATTGATCACTTTTTCGGATTTTTCAAACTCATTTTTAATTGTCTGCCTATCTCCTGTTTGGCCTTTTACGGTTTATCATTTCCCGACAAACCGATTACCGTTCACCGATTACCGTTCACCCGTCTCCGTTCCTTTGGAACTTCGCCGAGGTAAACCGATTACCTGCCTCCTTCTAGTTAACGGCTGCTTGATCAGCTTATGATAACTGTATTTAAATTTAGAGCTGAGTGCAGAAAAAGCATAAAAACTTGTTGGAAATGCGAAAGAAGGTTCAAAATAACAATTAATTGTACAGCCTTTGCAGAATTCGAATCGCCCTTCCATTTTTTTAAAGTAATTAATCTTTTCAGAATTTCTTATCTCTTTAATAGGCTTATCTATAAATATCTTTTCATTTCCGAAATGATAACAGGGAAGGATTATTTCATTATAAGGGGAGATGACTATAACTCTCGAGACGGCTTTACAAGAAGGTTTATTTATATCATTCCCTCCGTCCCTCCGTAATTTTAAAAATCCTTTATTTAAATAAATGCCTGATTTTCCTTCAATATATTCTTCAATAAAATCAATTGCATGATTAGAAAGTCCTGGATTGCCGAAATATGAGAATACCGGATTGACAAGCAGTACCAGATCATTTTCGACGGCATTATCGTACATGCGCGGAAGCTTCATGTATGTTTCATCGGTAACGGTAAAGAGGATATCCGGAAACTCTCCCAATGATTTTGCAATTCTTATGCTTTCAAAAACGAATTTAAAGCAATTAACTTTTCTTATTTTATTATGCTCTTCTTCATCCGGGGAATCCAATGAAAAATGAAGAAGGTTGACATTACCGGCAAGCTTTTCCGCAAATTTAGGATATAGCAATGCATTAGTTGTAATGCTGGTCTGCATCTTGAGAGCTCTTGCATGCTTAGCCATCAAATGAATCTCTTTATGCAGAAGCGGCTCTCCCCCTGTTAAGTCGATGAACTTTACTCCCAAACCAGCCAACTCGGAAATATTTCTATAAAAATCTTCCAGCCCTGCAAATGGAGTCTTATTAAAATTTTCGTGAATTCCGAAATGACAGAACTCGCAGTAAGCGTTGCACCGGTAAGTGATATAATAGTTGCAAAGAAGAAGCATTAATATTTTCTTCCTTTCCAGATTACTCTCCTGTTGGTAAATAATACGAAAGGAATCGCGGTAACATAAATTATATAATACAGTTCAAAGGCTGCGAAGTACTTCAGGTTTTTTACGATACCCAAGCGTGCATGAATCGGCTGCAGTATAAAAAAATCAATTGCCAATTTAAAGAAGACCAAATAGATCCAGGTGGTTGCTGTAGTCAGAACATTAAAAAAATTAAAGAGAAGTAAAGGAGAGATAAACACACAGAAATTGGTTAAAAAGCCAAAAATAAAGAGTAAATAACCGGGCAGCGGAACAGAAATTCCTCCCACCGCCCAGCGCTTCTTTTGCCGGAATAAATCTTTTAAAGATCTGCAGGGCAAGGTGGTAACAAGAGCATCTTTATCAAGCGGAGCAATAATTTTGTATCTGCCAAGCTTCCGGATCGCATTTAATAAATTGAAATCTTCCGTAACGCTGAACGGAAGATTTTCATATCCGCCCACTTCATTATATGCACTTTTCCTATAGGACATATTGTTACCGATGCAGCTGATAGGTACGCCTAAATTAATTGTTCCGGAAGCAACAAAAAGAAGGTAGATAAAATCTATTGCCTGCATCCCGCTGAAATTATCATTGACAACCTGGGTAGTGAATCCTGTTACGGCTGCTACATTTTTTGTATAGTATGAAACGGTAGTCTTAACCCACGAGGCCGGTAAGGTACAATCGGCATCTGTGGTTAAAATTATTTCTCCCGAAGCTAAATCGAGAGCGTTCGCAAGCGCATTAGTTTTTCCTTTCAGTCTTCCGATCTCCTTTTTTGTCACTATCTTTTTGAACTTCTGCTTACCGCAAATAAATTCATCGATAATTTTGCCCGTTTCATCGCTTGATTTATCATCCACCAATATAATCTCAAGTTTTCCTTCCGGGTAATCTATCTTTTCAAGTGAGCTTAAACATCTTAATATATTCTTTTCCTCATTCCTTGCCGCAACTATTACGGTTGTAAATGGAAGATCAGCCGAATTGTTTTTAGGGAATGTTCTGCTTGAGCCGATTATAAAAAGGACTGATTGAATAAAATAGCCGCTAAGGGCAACTAAGAATATTATTTCAAGCATCCGGCAGGCTCTCCGATTTCAAATCCCCTTCTGGAAGCTTCGCCTGAAATGAACTCAAGGGCATCTAAAATTACTTTTTCAGATTGGATGCTATCGTGCAAAACAATTATCGAGTTGTTTTTTAAATATTTATTTACAGCTAATTTAATAAGATTTAGATCATTTTTATAATCATAAGTCAATAATGACCACATTACATTTTTAAGCTGCAATTCCTTCAGTTGTTTACCCGTAGAAAGATTGAATCTGCCGTAGGGCGGCCGGAAAAATTTAAGTTCATAATTAAATTGATCTTTCGAAAAAGAGTTAAACTCGCCTACCTCGGTATCCAATTCTTTTAGGCCGATTGAAGTTATTCTTTTGTGGTTAAAAGTATGATTCCCGATCATATGACCATTCATTAATATTTCCTCAGTCAATTCCGGATATCTCCGGGTATTATTCCCAATACAAAAAAATAAAGCTTTTATGTTTTTTTTGCTTAAATACTCAAGAATTTTTTCACTAGAACCCGGGTTGGGACCGTCATCGAAAGTAAGAAGGATTTTATTGTTGATAGTATTCCAATAAAAATCGTTGAAGATTTTTTTGATAATAAAAGGAGGACTGTATTTTAATTTAAGAAACAATATATAAGAATTAGTAATTTTCAATATTCTAATTTGAAGTTTGAGTATTGGCAGTTGAGCATTGAATATTCTTTAAAAATAAAAATGCTCAATAAGCAATTTTCAATAATCAACGTTCAATATTCGAGAATCCTTAAGTGTTTTTAATTGGAAATTGAATATTGATAGTTGATCATTGAATATTAATTAAAAATAAAGCTCAATGCTCAATTTCACAATATTCAAAGTTCAATGCTCCTTTCTCCATACTCCATACTCCATACTCCATACTTGCTTTACCATCATCCATCAAACATCTCGCATCTAACCTTTTATCACTCCAACGGGTCTAAGCTTAGCCACTTTTTTGGAAATCCCCTCTTTATGCATTACTTCAACCACTTCGGAAACATCTTTGTAAGCATCGGGCATCTCTTCGGCAATGGTTTTAAATCCTTTAGCCTGTATGCTGATGCCTGTCTTCTTAAGTTCATCAAGAATATTTCTTCCTTTCGCCTGCTTCAATGCTTTTGATCTGCTGAGGTTTCTGCCGGCTCCGTGGCAGGAGCTGCCAAATGTTTCTTCCATTGATTTTTCAGTTCCGGCCAGGACAAATGAATATCGTCCCATATCTCCGGGAATTAAAACAGGCTGGCCGGCCTCCATATATTTTCCAGGTATCAACTTGCTTCCAGGCGGAAAAGCTCTTGTTGCGCCTTTTCTATGGACACATACTTTTTTCATCTTTCCATTAATCTTATGCTCTTCAATTTTTGCGATATTATGGCAGACATCATAAACCAGGCGGAACCCCAACTCACTGTCTGTCATATTTAAAGTTTCTTTAAATGTTTTCATTGCGAGATTCATGATTACCTGCCTATTATTCCATGCAAAATTGGCGGCGCATTTCATAGCCGACAAATATTTCTCTCCTTCATTTGAATTTACCGGTGCGCATGCAAGCTGTCTGTCGGGCAACGAAAAACCGTATGCGGAGCCGGCATTTATTAAAATCTTAAGATAATCGTCGCAGACCTGGTAACCCAAACCTCGCGAGCCTGTATGAATTAAAACCGTAATCTGGCCCGGGAATAATCCGAAACAGGAAGCAATTTTTTCATTATAAATTTCTTCGACAACATCTACTTCAAGGAAATGATTTCCCGATCCCAAAGTTCCAACCTGATCAATCCCCCGCTCGATTGCTCTGCTGCTTACAGTGCCCGGATCCGCATTTTTCAGCATCCCGTTTTCCTCGGTGAAATCGATGTCTGAAGAATCGCCGAAACCATGTTCAACCGCCCAGCGGGATCCATTCCGCAGTAGATTATTCATTTCGAGGGAAGAAAGTTTTTTAATTGCCCCGGCTGCACCTACACCGGTAGGAATATTTTTGAAAAGGTTTGAGACAAGCTTTTCAATTTTTTCCTTAAGGGAATTATATTCCAAAGAAGTAACTGCTAGTCTTACTCCGCAGTTAATATCATAACCGACGCCGCCCGGCGAGATTACTCCGTTTTCCGGATCTGTTGCGGCAACACCGCCGATCGGGAAGCCATACCCCCAGTGAATATCCGGCATTGCGAGACTATATTTTTCTATCCCGGGCAGATGAGCTACGTTCATTACCTGCTTAAAAGCTTCATCTTCCTTCGAGCTTTTTTCAATCATCTCCCGTGAAATATAAATCCTTCCGGGGACCTTCATTCCCCCGGTTGCCGGTATTTCCCAGAGGCTCTCCCTAAGCTGCAATAGTTCAATTCCACCCACATGCATTGATTAACTCCAATTACCGAATGCTTGATCGTTGAATGGTTGAATGACTGAATGATTGCCATGAAAGCGAACGTTCACATGAATACAGGACTGCATGGCTGAGTCGATGCATGATTGTATGGATGGTTGATTGTATGGATGTATGCTCATAATGCAATAAAAGTGTAATCTTTAAATTTTTTAATCTTTAAATTTTTTAATCTTGTAATCATTCACCCATCCTCGCAAGCGGGCAGGCACCCATTCAATCATTCAACCATCCTGCTCATGCACCATGGACTCATGCAACCATGCTTTCTATATATCAAAAACTATTCTAGTTGAATATTTCCCGCTTATATTTCTAATCTCCAACTGGTGAAATGTAACAGCTTTTATTTCAGCATTAACGGAATGTTTTTTTTCTTTAAATAACTCTCCCAAAATAAGAGCCGACAGATACCATTCTTTATTTTTTTTAATAATGATTTCTTTTATGGAACCGCACGCCCA
>DATKLQ010000590.1:0-3212 GCA_035542335.1 Ignavibacteriaceae bacterium
TGGAGCGGGGAGGGGAGCATGTTTTATATTTATAAAGGAGAAAATCAAGAAAACCTGGTACTGATAGATTCATCTTTAGGGAAAGAATATTTCGATCGGAATATAGTATTAAATCATTATTATTATTACGGAATTAAAGCATTAAATTTGAGCAAGCCGGAACCTCTGTCGGATTTAAGTCAGTTGATAAAAGTATTTTCACATAAACCTGCAGAGATAAAAAGTGCCGAAAGCAAAAGCCGGAATTCGGTGAAAGTATCATTTACGGAAAAAATAAAAACCACGGTTGAAAATTTGAACTCATTCGAGGTGCTGAATTTCGGTTTCCCTAATTCATTTTCTCCAGCGAATGAATATTCGTATCTAATATCATTTTCGGGAAATTTGCCTCCGGGTCTTAATCATTTAAAAATAATAAACTTGAAAGATTTATATGATTCTCCTGTAAAAAATGATACTATATCTTTTTTTATCGATTCTATCTCGGCAGGACAAGAATTTTTTATTGCTAATCATGAAATAATAAATCCTTATCTAATTAAAATTCAGTTCAACCTCGAGGTGGATGAAGCCTCTGCTTCGGTTTTGTCTAATTATAAGTTTGAACCGGAAAATGCAGTCACTAAAATTAGTTTTGATCGGAGCGATAAAAAAATTATTTATTTGGATTTAACCGGACAAAAACCTGTCGGTTCGGTAGGGCGGGAATACAGATTAAGGATTGAAAATATAAAATCATCTTCATCTTCGGGAAATATTGAGATAAATCCAGGTGCAGGAAGTTATATTCTGCTGACAGGCTTTGCTCAGAATCTTTCAAAACTTTATGTTTACCCGAGCCCGGTAAAAATTAGCGGGGGAGAAGGAGAGATGACATTTGCCAATCTGCCGAGAAAAGTTAAAATTTCTATCTGGACCCTTTCCGGGATCCGCGTTGCGGATTTAGAAGGTACAGACGGCAGCGGCGGGCTCCGGTATAATCTAAAAAATGAAAGCGGGGAAACTCTTTCCAGCGGAATTTATTTATTTAGGATAGTTCAGATAGATGATTCTAATAATGAAATTGATGAGAAAATCGGGAAATTTGCAGTAGTGAAATGATTAAATTATCACAAATATTTACAATCTCTAATCTTATAAGCTTCTTTAGGCTAATCCTGGCTGTTCCCTTTTGGTTTTTGCTGGATGACATTAACTCGGGAAGCATGAGATATTATATTTTCGGGCTCTGTTTATTTGCCGCAGGCACGGATATTCTTGACGGATTCCTTGCCAGAAAATTGAAACAAGTTACTGAATTCGGAAAAATTATCGATCCTTTAGCCGACAAAATAGTTGTCGGTGTAATTATAATTAAACTATATATAATTGGAGAGATTCCTTTGTATTATTTTTTAATGATTCTTGGAAGAGATTTAATAATTTTTATAGGCGGTATTTTACTTTCATTAAAAATAGATAAAGTGCTTCCTTCTAATGCATTAGGTAAGATCACCGTAATTATAATAGGAATAGTAATTCTTTTAATAATCATACAAGTAAGTAGAACAGAAATTTTATTTTTATTCTTCTATGGATTAAGCATTATTCTAATTTTCAGCTCCTTAATTGCCTACGGCTTAAGAGCATTCGAATTTTTAAAGAAGAACAATTATGAGTCTGTTTAGCAATTTTAATCTGAATAAATTAAAAAGCGGATTAGCTAAAACCAGGGATAAGCTGGTTAATAAAATTAATGAAACAGTTACAGGAAGAGCTGTTATAGATGAAAAAACTCTGGAAGAAGTTGAAGAAATCCTTATTACTTCCGATATAGGCTATGATACGGCAAATAAAATTATTGATGAAGCAAGGATTAATTTCAAAGATGAAAAAAGCAGGACCTATAATAATTTAATTGATATAATCAAAAATGAATTGGAATCCATTTTATCTATAGATGGTGCAGCTGATAATAATATCCTTAGGTTTAAACCGTATGTTTTGCTTGTAGTGGGTATAAACGGAACCGGAAAAACGACAACAGTGGGCAAATTGGCTTTTAATTATCGTAACAAAGGCTTAAAGGTGCTTTTAGGCGCGGCTGATACGTTTCGTGCTGCTGCTGGTGAACAGCTCGATATTTGGGCTCAGAAAGCCGGTGTTGAGTTAATTCAGAAAGCTAAAGGATCGGATCCTTCATCGGTAGCCTTCGATGCTGTTCAGAAAGCTTTAAATGAAAAATACGACGTTGTTTTGATCGATACAGCCGGACGTCTTCATAACCGGGCAAATTTAATGGAGGAGTTAAGGAAAATAAAGAAAGTAATGAGTAAGGTTATAGCCTATGCTCCCAATGAAACTCTTCTGGTTCTTGACGGAACAACAGGACAGAATGCAATTGTGCAGGCGGAAGAATTTTCTAAAGTAACCGACATAACCGGATTAGTTATTACTAAGCTGGACGGAACTGCAAAAGGCGGAGTCGTATTTCAGATTTGCGCCAGGCAGAAAATCCCGGTGAAGTATATCGGTGTAGGGGAAGGGATAGATGATCTGCAGGAATTCAATCCCAGAGAATTTGTTTCGGCTATATTTGAAGCTTAAAAAGGAGAATTCTTAAGTTTACATAATATATATTATCGGACAGCCGGATATAATCTTCGGGTGTGCGATTATATTTCCAGATCGGCTTAAACTACGCCCTTCGAATCAGCTTAAATTACACCCTGCACCAATGCTCTCTGTACGATGAGCCTTTAATACTCGTACTTAAAAAATCCCTCTCCTGTTTTCCTGCCTAACTTATTTGCTGCCACCATTTTCTTTAACAAAGGACAAGGCCTGTATTTGGAATCGTTAAATCCTTCGTGAAGTACTTCCATTATAGCAAGGCATACATCTAACCCGATAAAATCTGCCAGTGTTAAAGGACCCATCGGATGGCTCATCCCTAATTTCATAACAGTATCAATGTCTTCTGCAGAAGCTACGTTTTCCATTAAGGCAAAAACAGCTTCGTTAATCATCGGCATAAGAATTCTGTTGGATATAAAGCCTGGATAATCCGATACTTCAACCGGTACTTTTTCAAGCTTGATAGCAAGGTCTTTAATAGCATTAAAGGTTAAATCAGATGTAGAATAACCCCGGATTATTTCAACTAATTTCATAACCGGCACAGGATTCATGAATAAATCCTGTGCCGGTTATGAAATTAGTTGAAATAATCC
>DATKLQ010000591.1:0-3385 GCA_035542335.1 Ignavibacteriaceae bacterium
TCTTGATGCATTTAAAAATCTATATATAAACAATTATAAGGGTGCTGCAATCCCTCTAAGCCAGCTTTCGGTTCTGAAATTAAAATCCTCCCCGACAATAATAAATCACCGGGACAAAATACGAACGGTCTCAGTAAGCGCATTTGTTAAAGAGGGATATTTAAACGATAATGTAATCAAAGCAGTTCAGGAAAAGATGGACAAAATGCAATTGCCCGGCGGCTACAGCTACGAAATGGGCGGCGAGATTGAGCAGCGTAAGGAATCATTCGGCGGGATATCCAATGTAATTATTGCAACCATCTTTATGTTTATTGCGGTTCTTTTGATGGAATTTAAAACATTTAAATCTACTTTAATAGTACTTTCTGTAATTCCTTTAGGCATAGTAGGAGCTGTTTTAGCCATGCTTGTTACAGGTAATTCTCTTTCATTTGTTGCAGTCATCGGTTTAATTGCATTAGCTGGAATTGAAGTTAAGAACACGATTCTTCTTGTCGATTTCACGAATCAATTGAGAGAAGAAGGGAGAACACTCGATGAAGCAATCAGGGAAGCCGGGGAATTAAGGTTCCTCCCGATTATACTTACATCCTTAACCGCCATCGGGGGCATGCTGCCGATTGCACTTTCGGATAATCCTTTGATTTCACCGCTGGCAGTTGTAATAATCGGAGGATTGATAAGCTCTACAATTTTATCACGGCTTGTTACACCGGTAGTTTATAAGCTGATACCGCCGAAGATTAAGTAAAATTTCGGATTTGCGGATTGCGGATTTCTTAGCCTTATATAACTTTTTAAACAATACTTACGCAAACAATTTCCGCTCGACGCATCTTATATCGTTTTCATCGTAAAATCTTTGAAACCAGTCAGGTGTCTTCTTGATACGGGCAGGTTCGTTCTTTGTCTCTTTATCTTTCAGCGATCTGTAATTGTAATGATCGGTAAGGCGGAGCGTTTCAATGGCAAATGCCGTTGCAACATCCGTATCTTTTATGCAGATGAGATTATCGCCATTCGCTTTTTCTCCGCCAAGCGCAAGATTAGATGAGCCGCAATAAACCCTGGCCGTATCTTTGTTAAAATCGGTAACTACGAACTTATGATGAATTGCATGCCCCGGCAGTGTATGTTCTTTTAGAAACTGGGGAGGCAGTTCACGGTTTGCTTCTTTTGCATTTATCAGGAGGCCGTTCTTGCGTCCCGGTTTGTATAAAGATATCTCCTTCCCGCTTTTATCCGTAACTCCGTAGGTGTAGATCGAATCATCCTTATGAAGCATACGAAGAGTTTTAATCAAGCTGCCTGTTGTAGTCTCTCCCATTTCCATTATCGAAAACAGGATAGATTTTGCATTTTTCACATTGGCTGTAATGCTATCCAAAAGCTGCCCGGCATATTGATCGGTGTGAGGTGAAAAATTTATTTCGGTTATAGGAATGCTGCCGTCGGAAAAATCCTGTACCGCATTTGAAAAAGTTGTCAGCCTGAATGCCGGAGCTTTCCCTATTTTCCAAACAGCGTTAAAAACATCTTCATAATACTGTGCGGCATTTTTACTATCAAAGACCAGGACATGATTTGCATTTACATAAAGCCCGTTGAATGAGAAATTGGTTGAACCTGATAGTATTTTGAACGGCTTATTATCTTTTTTAAGAATAATTATTTTACAATGTGCATAGCGCGCGAATTTGCATCTAAAAATCTCCGAACCGGTTTGAGCCTTCTTCTTAAATTTGTCTTCAAACTCATCTTCAGGTGTTACCTTTCCATTTTTAGTTGTATGAAGATCCGCATTATCAAGTATTATTCTTATCTTACCTTGAGAAGCTAATTGGAGGCAAAGATCCGCGATTACGGGATCATTAAAATCATATGCAAACATATCGACGGATATACTGCCGTCATTCAAAGCTTCACGGAGTATATCATAAATTATTTTTCTTGCCGAATAACCAAGCCAGGCATACATATCCTCATAAGTGTAATCACCGTATTTATTTCTGCCGGCTTTTTGCATGGTATCAAAGATCAAGGCATTCGACGGTCTAAGCTTCTGCTTAGCGCCGTATCTGCTCGAAAAAGCCTGGGACTTAATAAACGCTCTTGTAAAACCTAAACTGAAGCCCTCTTCACTGTAATCGTTAACGTTTATTTTTGCTTTTACAAAATCTTTTTCCTTTAGCGGTATAAGATCTTTGTTTGCATCAAAATAGCGGGGAGCCGCAAAGTAAGTATATTTTCCGTCAAGGATTCCGGTCTGCTGATAGGAGCCAGGGAAATGAACCCATTTGAATAATTGAATCGGGGATTCCTCCGAGCTTGTAAATCCGCTTGTTCCGTTAAAGTTGAGCAGGTTTTGGATGAAATTTTTTTGGCCCTTTGGATTTATATATCCAAGCGTGAATCCCGCAAATGAATCGTCCGGTTTTTCCTGTAAATCTAAAGCCAGCAAGGTCATCTGCGAACCTTGGTAAGCTTTTAAAGAAAAACCATTTCTAGAATTTGCAGTAAACATAATACCCTTTCTGCTAAAAAATTATTTTTGTTGGATTTAATTCTATTGATTTGATTAACGGCAGGTGGAAAATAACAAAAAGCAAAGTGCTTATCATGATCCATGTACAGATAATGAAAAGTTAAATCAACAAGAAAACGCATAAAACCGTAAAAGAAACTAACTAAGGATCACCTGGAAATGTATTAGAATTTTGAGGGGAATTTCAATTATAATAACTTAAATTTTGATAAATACTTTGTCAAGAAAAATTGTAAAAATATCAAGAACATGTGAGGTTTATCGCAAAACCATAACTCTTTACAAATAATTTTTTGTTTCCTGTTTCACCCCTCCGGAGTTAAATTAATCTTTTTATATCATCTGGTACCCATAAAAAAAAGATGTTAATCTCTGCCCTTACTCGTATCACAAAAGGGATTCCAATAATTACATAGATTTTAATATAATCTTCCTATCTTTTAGAAATGCAAACCATGAAAGGAAAAACCTTGCAAAAAATTTTAAGATCTTTACTATTAATTTTATGTTTTCTTCCGGGGAGCAGCATCAGCTGCCAATCAAAGTTTACCGAAAGTGCAGGCCTGCAACTGCCCGAAGGCTTTAACGCCGCTATTTTAATTGATAATATCGGCAGACCGCGCCACCTGGCGATCACACCTGAGGGAAATATATATGTAAAACTGGAGAGACTGGTAAACGGGAACGGTACTTTATACCTGACTCAGAAGAATGATAAGGCATCCGTCAAATTCGGATTTGATAAGTTCGGCGGGACAGGCATATATATTAAAAACGATTACCTTTATGTCTCCTCAAACCAGGAAATCTTCCGGTATAAGCTGGATAAAAATCATG
>DATKLQ010000592.1:0-4093 GCA_035542335.1 Ignavibacteriaceae bacterium
GCAAATTCACTCGTAAATACTATCGGATTGGTTACCGTTCCTTCTGCCATTATCTTTCCGCCCGGCTCGATTATCAATGTGCCTTGCGAAGAACTCTCCCCGTAGATCCATGTCCCTGGTTGTATCGTTATCGTTGCACCGCTCTGTACTCTTACAAATCCGCTTAACGTATACGTACTGTCCGATACCAATGTCCTATCGCTTGTTATATCTCCGGATAAGATTACCTGGGCAAAATTCAACCCGGTAAAAACCAAAAAGACAAAGAAAAATATTTTTTTCATCCACCTCTCCTTTTTAATAATTATTTTAAAGTTGATATTTAAGCTCCAATGAAATATTTCTTCCTGTAATTTCCCTTTGACTGACTTTATCGCTTCCCGGCGCTTGCTGGATTAAAAGTTTGTCCTGGTTTAACAAATCTCTCAAGGTAAGCTTCAAAGAGAAATTATTCAGAAGGATTTTAGAGATCGAAAAATCAATCAGGTCGACCGGCGGCTCCACTATATTGCCAAGCTGGACGGAACCGACAGTTGATATCCGCTGGCCAAATTTATTATATGTTACTGATGTATTTAACCCTATATCATAATTATCATAATAAAGCCCGAGATTGAATATATAAGGCGCCTGGCCCTGGAGAGCCCTTGCGGACTGCTGGAATGCAAGGTTGTTGAATCTTACCCTTGAATGAATAAAACTTGCATTACCGACAAAAGAAAGTCCTTTAAAGTAATCGGAAAGAGAAGCAAGCGATTGTCTTATCTCCAGCTCAACCCCATAATTATTGGCATTATCTGCATTCGCAAAGGATCTGATTGGTTCATTAGCCGAAGCCTGAAGCGTCTGCTCGATTGGATTTTTGAAATTCTTATAGAAAAGGCTCAACGCAAACAGTTCGCCAGCCCCCGGATATAATTCAAATCTAAGATCGTAATTATATATTAACGATCTTTTTAACTGCGGGTTTCCCTGCACAAGCTCATTGGCAATAAAATCGAAATAACTAAACGGAGCTAGTTCCCTAAATTCAGGCCTTGCAAGGGTTGTGCTGAATGCTCCTCTCACATTAATATTATCGTTAAAAGAATAGATAAGATTAATCCCCGGAAGCAGATCATTATAATTATTTTTAACATGTACCGGCTGCCCTCTTAAATCGAAGGTGCTCAATTCCTGATTTGAATTTTCAAGTCTTGCCCCGGCAACCATTCTCAGTTTTTCAAAGACAGTCGATTCAAACATCAGATAGGCTGCATTAACTATTTGATTAGAGGAATAGCTGTCGGACAGTTTGGTAATTTCCTGCACCTGGATAAACTGGTTAGTTATGTTTTCCGGCTGGAAAATTTGCTCAATGGGCATCAATAGTACAGCTCTTTCGCTCTGGGCATTTCCGCCGGGTACATTTCTAAATCCGAATGTCCTCGCATCAAAGATCCTATCTTTCTTATTATAAGCATAACCAATCTTCACTTTAGGCAGCTGGGGGTTTTCAAAAAACTTGAATGAAAAGTCTAAGTTGCCGTTATAACTATTGTCTGTTAAGTCACCGAAATATCTTGTATCCTCCGAAGGATCGAGCAGAAAGCTTAAAGGCTGGGAAGGATCGTCAATAGCCCGGGCATAAACATATCTTCTTGCATCCGGTTCATTTCTTTTAGAACGCGAGTAGCTGAGATCCCAATTTATATTTAATCCTTTAAATACATCCAACTGGTGCTCTCCGAGTAGCTGGTCTGAGAAGAGCGATCTTGAGACATAGTCAAGAGAAGTTATCTCTCTATATTGTTCGGCATACCTGTAGTCACCTACATAGCTGGTGGTAACATCATCGGCGTTCTGCTTGTAAATATTTTTAAAGCTAATCTTGTTCGAATTGGCAAATTTATAGCTTAAATTAAGTAAACCGCTCCAGTTAATGCTATTGGTATAGGTTGAACCGTTATAAACATATCTCGCACCGCTGAAGTCGAAAAAGTTTTTATTTAGTTCTTTTGTTTCGTCTGAATTTGAATACGATAATGATCCGATAAAGCCAAATACGTCGTCGGAAATTCCGTATTTATTTCCTATGTTGATATTAAAGGCTCCGTTGAAAGGAGCATTTTTTGATTTTGTCTGCCAGTTGTTCCTGAAAGTTTTTGTTACCGATGTTAATTCGGCATCCGTATAGGGGCCCCTTACCAGTTTTGTACCGGTAATTATTGAAGGCATATCTCTTGTACCGTCATCGATTCCAAGGTAATCCGTCTTACCCCCGGAATAACCTAAAAAGGACTTGTTTGTAGTTTTTGAGTTAAAAGAACCGCTCGTGGAAACTTCGAACAAAAATTTTGAAGGAAACTCGATTGTGTTTATTTCAACAAGGCCTCCGCTGAAATCAGCCGGTTTATCGGGAGTAAATGTTTTCGAAGTAATTAAATTCTCGATCAGGCTGGCAGGGATCAGATCGTACGAAAAGCTTTTCTTCTCAGGATCTGTGCTGGGAAGGTTTGCACCATTCAGCAGCGTATTATTGTATCTGTCACCTACTCCTCTTATATAAGCGTATTTCCCTTCGGACATGGTAACACCGGTCATTCTCTTTAATACGTCCGTTCCATCGGAGCTGTTATTCTTTCTTATCAGCTCTGCGCTCACTCCATCGACGATATTCAGAGAATTTTTCTCGATTTTCAGCACCGATGATTCCGTTGACTTCAATGCTTCGGCAGTGACGACAATTTCGTCAAGTTCCGCCGATGCAGGTTCCATAGACACATTGATCTTTGTATCCTCACCTGCTTTAACGAGTATATCTTCAACCGTGATGGTTTTGTATGAGATGTAGGAAATTTTTAACGAATAGCTGCCGGGAGTTAAATTTTTAATCGTATAAAATCCGTCGATATCGCTTGCGGTTCCGTTTGTGGTATTTACGATTAAGACGTTTGCGCCGATTAATGCTTCATTATTAGATTTATCTGTTATTTTACCCGAGATTGAACCGGATTGCTGGGGGTAGATAATTCCATTACACCGGTAAAACAAAATGAACAGTAAAAAGTAAAATAAATCTCTCCGGAAATTTTTCAATAATCCTCTCCTTAATTGGATACCTGGCTGCAATAAAGATTTGGCCATCTCTCGCTCCTCTATTTTGTTGTTGGTTCTCTTCGACAGAACAAACATAAAAAGGCAATGTTAAGGGAATGTTAAGAGTGTGTTATCAGAATATTAACTTAGAATTAGTTGAGATTAAGAGAGGGATGAAGGGCATGGATGCATGATTGCATGCAGCTATGCAGTCATGCATTCATCCTTTTCTCTAATTAGATGCCAAAGGATTTTCAATTGAATTACTGTCTATTTCAAGTCCCTTTCCTTCTTCAATTTTAACAAGGAAAGAATTAATAATATTTTTATGCAATTCGGCTACAATAATATATTCCCCTTCGTTTAGTCTGACTATTGGAGGATTCTTATAAGATTTTTCAACATTCCGGACAAAATCTCCTGTTTTGCTGTAAATTGTATAGCCTTTAAATACATCATAAACAGGATCATCTGGATAATCTGATTTTTCCTTTGCTTTGCAGGTAAAAACCTGAAGAAACCCCGTTTTATTTTTAACAAATGTATCCGGTTTTTTAAATTCATACCGGCTGTTTTCAGAAGTAACTGCACATCCTATTAAAACCATCATATTTAAGCCTAAGATTAGATATGAAATTTTCTTCATAATAATTTTTTCTGCTTTCATAAAATTTTTTTTTAAAAATATAAAATGATCTGTTCCGGTGTGTTAAGCTAATGTTAAATTAATGTAATGAATGCGGATTGATATTCATGTCACATTAAGTGCTGGATAAAATGAAATGCATTTTTTTAATGAATAGATCGGCAGCTTCAATACTGCCAAAGCGGTATAAATCCGGCTTTCTTAATAATCGTCTGCCCATCCTGTCCGATAACCCAGTCGATGAAATCTTTAACCGGACCCGAGGGCGAATTATAAGTATAAAAATATAAATACCTTGCTATCGGATAAGAATCATTCTGTACATTTTCTTCGGTGGGAGCTGCACCTTCCACTTTAAGGCCGGTAGAC